>DMFG01000159.1:5829-6024 GCA_003450655.1 Coxiellaceae bacterium
TATTTTATTAGACGAGCCTTTTGCAGGTATCGACCCTATTTCGATTATCGACATTAAACGCATCATCACGCATCTTCAACAGCGCGGTATAGGCATTCTAATCACTGATCATAATGTACGCGAAACACTGGATATCTGCCAAAGTGCTTATATTGTTGATCAAGGAACTATCATTGCAGAAGGCTCACCCTCCGA
>DMFG01000007.1 GCA_003450655.1 Coxiellaceae bacterium
CTCGGCTAGTCGTAACGGGATGCCTAATGCTATAACGCAGATCAGATACAAGAGGACAAAAGTGCCGCCACCATGATGTCCTACCATAAACGGAAAGCGCCAGATGTTTCCAAGTCCAATGGCTGCTGCTGATGTTGCAAAGATAAATGAGAGTGAAGAGTTCCAGCGTACGGCTTGGTTGCTCATGATATGTCCTTGTTGATTGTCTATCAGACTGTTGTGAGGAAATAAAACGTGTTAGCGTTTATTTGCATTCGGGTACACATTGTCCAGGTTTTTATTAAATTTACAACTGATTAAACGATAAAGGTGGCAGGAATGGATATTATTTGGCCTTTGGCAGATGCGGTATTTTTTGATTGTGATGGAACATTGAGTCGCATTGAGGGTATCAATTTTTTAGCAGAGCGTAATGGGGTTGGTCAAACTGTGAAGGAATTGACTGAACATGCAATGAGTCAAGCCAGTTTGTCAAAGGAGCTGTATGAGCAGCGTTTAAGTGAAGTTAGACCAACGCGAGGGAATTTTGATGACTTGGTGCAAGCTTATCATGACAATGTGAGCGAAGATCTTATTCCTGTCATTACTCTGTTGCAGCGTTTAGGGGTGGCAGTGTACGTTATTTCAGCAGGCAATAACCCTGCTGTATCGGAGTTTGCGCAAAAGATTGGTGTTCCCGGTTGTCAGGTGTTCTGTGTAGATATTGAATTTGATCCGTTAGGTAATTTTCAATCTTATGATCGGTCATCACCGTTAATACGTTCAGGAGGTAAGGCTGAATTGATACAGCAATTAAGAGCATCACATGGTTGGTCTCAGGTTGTTTTAGTGGGTGATGGTATGAATGATGCTGAGGCAAGTGGAGCAGTTGAGGTGTTTGTTGGGTATGGTGGCCATGGTTATCGTGAAAAGATCGCAGCAATGGCTTCTGTTTATTTATCTCATCCGTCAATGGCAGCCTTGCTTCCTATTGTTCTTTCTTCATTCGAGGTTAATCAATTGTCAAAAGTTGATAAGCAGTTATACGAGAAAGGGCTTACGGTATTAAGTGATGGTGATTTTTCATCCATTTAAAAGAGAAAGTATAGACGACGTGAGTAATGGTTGTCGGGATCAAGGAATACCTTTAGTATGTTGCGCTTTAGGGAAAGCTCAAGACAAGGTGTTAATCAATGAAGATAGTAACTTTATCAGATGTGCGTGCATTAATGCTACGGGTTGGTTTAGCTGAGTGGTATCGCTTATTACTTTCAGAGCTACAGCAAGATTTTTCACAATGGCAGGCTTTCCATAAGTGTCCTCGTCATGTGACTCACTATGATCACGGTGTCATTGAATTAATGCCGACTTCCACAGATGAATCATATATTTTTAAATACGTGAATGGGCATCCTAACAACCCTAAGAAAGATTTGTTTACAGTGGTTGCCTTGGGGTTGCTGGCAGATGTTGATTCAGGATACCCATTAATGATCAGTGAAATGACGTTGCTCACTGCATTGCGAACAGCAGCAACATCGGCATTAGCGAGTACTTACTTGGCGCGTTCTGATGCTAAAGTATTTAGTATCATAGGTTGTGGTGCGCAAAGTGAGTTTCAAGTGATGGCGCATCATTATGCAATGGGTATTGATCATATTCGTTATTATGATACAGACCCTGCTGCAATGGACAAGTTTGAAGAAAACTTGCGAATATTTGATCTTACATTGACTCGTTGTGCAAGCATTAAAAATGCGATTAAAGGTGCCGATATTATTACTACGGCAACAGCTGCAAAACAACGTGCTACTTTATTAACACCAGATCAACTAGCACCTGGTGTGCACCTTAATGCAATTGGAGGCGATTGTTTTAATAAAACCGAATTGGATCCAGCTGTCCTAGATGCTTGTAAAATTGTTGTAGAGTATAAACCACAAACACAACAAGAAGGTGAAATTCAACAATTTCCTGGTGAGGTACATGCTGAGCTCTGGGAAATTGTGACAGGCCAAGCTCAGGGTCGAGAGCATGCCGATGAGGTGACGTTATTTGATTCGGTAGGGTTTGCCTTAGAAGATTATTCTGTGATGAAATTGCTTTATCGATTGATGCAGCAATATCAGCTAGGGCAGTCATTAGATTTGCTGCCACCACAAGGCCATGATCCTAAGCTTCTATTTTCATTATTATTCTAATTCTCAGTGTTAACTGATTAGGAGTTACTATGTTTAAATATTTTTTACAAAAGACAGTTCCTGCATATTTAATTACGATCTTTTGTAATGTCTTTGTATTGTTTGGTCACTTGTTCTTATTAACCGAGGTGTTGACTCGTGTAGTGAATACGTCGACAGGACTGTGGTTGTTATTGGCCGTTACTGCGATGTTAGCTTTACCGTTTGTGTTGCTATTTGGATTTGCAGGTGCTCTAGCAGATTTTTATGATAAAGCATGGGTTCAGCGAATGGGTGCGGTGACAACCGTAGTGATAGCAATATGGATTGTGTTTTGTCATTGGCAAGGATGGGTTTGGCTAAGTTTTATTTCCATTACTTTATTTTCATTAGAACGTGCTTTGACATCGCCAGCCCGCTATGCGTTCGTTAAGCAAAGTTATGGAAAAAGCTTTATTGCTCAGGGAAATGCCCTGATTGTATTTATGACAGCGGCAGCTGTTTTGTCGGCTATTGTTATTTTCTCATACCTATTGGATATGCCGGCTTATGTGGCGCAGGTTCAAGGTTCTAATCATGTTAGTTCGGCATTGTTACAGTTAACAACACCCGCAACGTGTTTATTGGTTGCTGTGGCATTATTGCAATGGTTGTTTACATGTCGTCTTTCATCCGTTGAGAGCTTAGGACCATTACCTTTCAAACAGTTAAGAAAAAAATTAGCTGAGCAATCACTACGGTCTGGGTTTGATTCCATGTTTAAGCAGCCGGTGGTGTTGGCTTGTTTGACTGGTGCTGTGAGTTTTTGGTCGACCAGTGCGGTCTTGTTTTTATGTTTTCCTGCTTTTATTCACAGTCAGGCAGTGCTTGCTTCACCGTTTGGTTCATATGAGTTGTTGGTTGACGGTATGTTGGGTGTTGTTGTTGGTTCATTATATGCTGGGCAGCTATCAAAGTTTTTTATTGAGTCGGGGTATGTCATGCTTGCAGCACTCGGCTTAACCTTTAGTTTGCTTTTGTTCCCTATCTTAGAGTCTACCTGGGTGATTCACCTGACGTTTTTTGGCTATGGTTTTTTTGGGGGTATGTTATTAGTTCCTATCAATGCATTGGTGCAGTTTAGCTCGCAGACTAAACAATTGGGTCGTGTGATGGGGGTGATTGGTGGAATTCAGCATTTAGCTATTCTGATGGCGGTCTGTTTGGTGGTCTTGGCAATGGAGAGTGGTGTTAGCCCAGTATACTTGCTGCGTTTCATTTTTGTGATTGCATTAACCGTTGCTGTATTAGCCTTATATTGGGTGCCTCAGGGATTGGTGCGCTTTGTGATGTATTTTGTCGCGTCACGATTCTTTTCGATTGATGTGTATGGCTTGGAAAATATTCCATCCAGTGGTCCTGTCTTGTTATTAGGAAATCATACCAGTTTCTTTGATTGGGCTATTATTCAAATTGCGAGTCCACGACCTGTGCGTTTTGCCATGAGTCATGATGTGTATGAGAAATGGTATGTTCGCATGATGTTGCAAGCGTTTAAAATTATCCCTATCGGTAAGAATATTGATAAAGATTCAGTGAATCGCATTAATCTTGCCCTAGATCAGGGTGAAGTGGTCGCTATTTTTCCTGAAGGGTATCTGAGTCCTAATGGTCAGATAGGTACGTTTCATTCAGATTTTGAAACGGTGTTGTCTGAGCGTAAAGAGTCTGTAGCAGTGGTGCCATTTTATTTACGTGGGTTATGGGGAACTGGAGCTTCTCGCGCAACGCGGCGATATAAAACGATTAATAAAATTAAAACGCGTCGAGTGAGTGTGCGTTTTGGTGAAGTTGAAGCCATGAGCGTGACTGCACCTGAAATCAAAAAGCGTGTGTTTGAATTATCCATTTTGTCCTGGAAAGCTTTCGGTCATTCGCTGGGGTGTATTCCAAAGAATTGGATTCGAACCGCTAAAAAAATGGGAAATGAGCTATCAGTAGCAGACTCCACTGGGATTCAATTATCCCATCATAAATTCATTGTTGCTGTATTGTTGGTGATGAAGCGATTGCGCTCTCGCTTGAAGGGGCAGCAAAACGTTGGTTTGATTTTACCAACCAGTGCTGGAGGTGCTATTGCGAATATGGCTGTTTTAGGTTTAGGTAAAACAGTGGTGAATTTAAACTACACGGCTGGGATTAAAGCCGTCCGTAGTGCTGTTGAGTCGGCTGATATTAAAAGTATTGTGACCTCACGTTTGTTTCTTAAAAAACTGACCTCACGCGGGATTAATCTGGATGAGCTGTTTTCAGGGATTGAGGTGTTGTATTTAGAAAATATAAAACAAGAAAACTCAAAGGCATTAGCCTTACGTTATTTGCTTTTAGTGAAGTTATTACCCGCGAGTATTTTGTCGCTGTGTTTTATCAAGTCAGTGCCTAGTCATACTACTGCTGCGATCATGTTTAGTAGTGGTAGTGAAGGTAAGCCCAAAGGTGTTGAATTATCTCACTACAATTTATTGGGTAATATTAAGCAGGTGGCGAGTATCTTTAATATCGAGGAAACCGATACGTTTATGTGTATTCTTCCTTTGTTTCATTGTTTTGGATTGACTGTTACAGCTTTCTTGCCATTGATCGAAGGTGCTACGTTTGTGTGTCACCCAGATCCAACAGACAGTGTAATGGTTGGGCATATGGTGTATCGTTACAAAGCCACTATTCTGTTTGGTAGCTCCACCTTCTTTGGTTTGTATATTCGCGCTAAGAAATTGCATTCATTAATGTTCAGTAGTATCCGTATGGCGATTGCAGGCGCGGAAAAACTCTCTCCGCAAGTGCGTCAGGCTTTTAAAGATAAGTTCTTTCTAGACATTATGGAGGGTTATGGCACGACTGAGGTTGCCCCTGTTGCCAGTTGTAATCTTCCGGATACGATCAATCAAGCAGATTGGCATGTGCATGTATCGAATAAAATCGGTTCAGTTGGTTTGCCATTACCTGGTTCTGCTTTTCGTATTGTTGATCCGGATTCACTAGAAGAGTTGCCACTAGGGCAGTCTGGCATGATTGCGATTGGTGGGCCACAAGTCATGAAGGGCTATTTAA
>DMFG01000087.1:0-1279 GCA_003450655.1 Coxiellaceae bacterium
ATAATCGTGTATTCAATCTACCTGATGTTGAATTTTATGTATTAAGCTTATTGTCTATATTAGGCATGTTGGTTTTGATTTCTGGTAACAACTTCATTGTGCTTTATTTGGGTGTGGAACTGCTTTCACTACCATTGTACGCCATGATCGCTTTTCAACGCGATAGCGCTCGTAGTGTTGAAGCAAGCTTAAAGTATTTCTTAATCGGTGCGGTTGCCTCTGGATTATTATTGTATGGCTTGTCTATTTTGTTCGGTTTAACGCAAAGTATTGAGGTTCCTGTAGTCGCTAATGTTGTTGCAACGGCGCTTTCTCAGCAATGGCATGTTGTGTTATTTGCTATGGTTTTTGTATTGGCGGGTATTGCTTTTAAACTAGGTTTGGCGCCTTTTCATATGTGGGTGCCTGATGTGTATGACGGCGCTCCAAATTCCATTACGTTGTTTGTCAGTGGTGCTCCTAAAGTCGCTGCTTTTGGTTTGTTAATGCGTTTGTTGATTGAGACGATGCCTTCTGCAAGTCATGAGTGGCAAGCTTTATTGATTGTTATTGCTCTTCTGTCAATGGCGATAGGTAACATTGCTGCAATTATTCAAACAAACATTAAGCGAATGTTAGCTTATTCTTCTATTGCTCATAGTGGGTATTTATTATTAGGTGTGTTGTGTGCGACACCTAGGGGCTATGCGGCAGCGCTTTTCTATCTAATCAGCTATATGGTGATGTCAATTGGGGCATTTGGCATGTTGGTTCTATTGAGTTGTACGGGTAAAGAGATTCGTCAAGTGGATGATTTGCATGGTTTAAATGCAAGAAATCCATGGTTGGCATTTGTCTTCTTGTTGTTGTTGTTCTCTATGGCAGGTATACCGCCGATGGTTGGCTTTATGGCTAAGGTCGGTGTTTTGGAAGCATTGATTCAAGCACATTTAACTTGGCTGGCTATCGTTGCGATTTTGTTTTCAGTGGTCGGTGCTTTTTATTACATTCGTGTGATCAAAGTGATGTATTTTGAAGTGCCTACAGAAGTCACATCGGTAACATTGCCTCGCGATGGAAAAATTATATCTTCAATCAATGGGTTGGCAGTTCTGGCATTAGGTATTTTGCCTGGGTTTGTCTATACATTGTGCCATACGGTATTTTATGTCGTTTAAAACCCAATTATTATGATTGGAATGTTGAATAAGTCTTGTTTTTTGTAAACGATGCCATTAGACTACATCACACATTGCGGGGTGGAGCAGTCTGGCAGCTCGTCGGGCTCATAACCCGAAGG
>DMFG01000087.1:1607-3061 GCA_003450655.1 Coxiellaceae bacterium
CAAATCCTACCCCCGCTACCAAATATGCTCTTAGTGAGCGTTTTGTTAAAAACAGGGCCTTGAGCCCTGTTTTTATTTCTCGAGTAGAAAAGAAAGCGTGGTTTAATAACGTGCAAGATAAGCTGCAAGGTATTTTAAAATCGACTGTCGCATCAATAGGCTATGAGCTATGGGGCTATGAGTTCCGTTCGCAGTCTGGTGGACCGCTATTATGTGTTTTTGTTGAAAAAGACACAGGGGTATTGGTGGGTGATTGTTCTCGAATTAATCGCCAATTGCGAGCAGTGTTAGAGGTTGAGACAAATCTAGGCGATCAGTTGACGTTAGAGGTCAGTTCGCCCGGTATTGAGCGAACACTGTATTGCTTGTCACACTATCAGCGTTATTTGGGCCATCGAGTGAAGGTGCGTTTGGCGCGCGCGAGAGATAACTGCCGTAATTTTATAGGTGTCATTGAAGACATTGATGAAGAAGAAAAAGTGGTAATAGCAACAGAGCAAGAAACCTTGCACATTGCTTTGCCTGAGATAGAAAAAGCACGTTTATTAGTTGAATTTTGAGGGTATCAGTCATGACTACAGGAAATAAAGAAATATTATTAGTGGCTCGCGCTTTATCAAACGAGAAAGGC
This sequence comes from Coxiellaceae bacterium, assembly GCA_003450655.1. GTDB lineage: Bacteria > Pseudomonadota > Gammaproteobacteria > Coxiellales > Coxiellaceae > UBA9148. Next base: position 2,239 of record DMFG01000087.1, read on the forward strand.
GTTGACGAAGGTATTATTTTTGAAGCAGTAGAAGCAGCTCTCGCTTCAGTTACCGCTCGACGTTATGCTGACGATGTTCGTATTCGTGTGGCTATTGATCGTGATTCTGGAGAATATGAAGCATTTCGCTGTTGGGAAGTTTCTGAGCTTAATGAAGAAGGTGAGCTTGAGTTACCTGATGAGCAGCTCACCGTAGAACAAGCAGCTGAATTTGGCGATGACCTAGAAATTGGAAGTATTGTGGAAGAAGCTGTTGAGCCTGCAGAGTTTGGTCGTATTGCAGCACAACAAGCCAAGCAGATTATTACTCAAAAAGTACGTGAAGCCGAGCGCGATAAAATCGCTAAACAATATCAAGAACGTGTTGGTGAATTATTGATTGGTACCGTTAAACGTGTCACTCGAGATTTTATCATATTGGATATGGGGAATAATGCTGAAGCACTGTTGTCTCGTGATGAAATGTTACAACGTGATATCTTTCGTTTAAATGATCGTGCCCGTGTTTATTTATATGCAATTTCAGAAGATCGTCGTGGTCCTCAGTTATTAGTGAGTCGTATTCATCCGCAGCTTTTGGTTGAACTCTTTAAAGTAGAGGTGCCTGAGATTGCAGAAGAGGTGATTGATATTGTTGCTGCTTCTCGTGATCCTGGAGCACGCGCTAAAATTGCCGTTAAAACCAACGATGGACGTATCGATCCTATCGGTGCTTGTGTTGGGATGCGAGGTGCGCGAGTTCAGGCTGTGTCAAATGAATTAGGTGGTGAGCGAGTGGACATTGTGCTTTGGGATGGTAATCCAGCACAATTTGTAATTAATG
>DMFG01000083.1 GCA_003450655.1 Coxiellaceae bacterium
TTTCAAAAAATTGCTCCATTTGGTGCCGATAATATTGAACCACTTATTGCGATAAGAAATGTAAGGATCATAAACTTTAGAACGGTTGGCAAAGAAGAAAAACACTTTTCATTTATTGCAAATGACGAAAGTGGAGAAAGATTAAACTGCATAGCGTTCAATATTGCAGGTTCTCCGATTGGTGATGCATTAAAAACTTCGAGTAATGGACCATTAATCCATCTAATTGGATTTTTAAGAGAAAATAATTTTAATAATAGACCTCAACTTCAAATTGTAGATTGTTTTCTAGTTAATTAAAATTAAATTAAACTTTACTTGATTTAATAATTACATTTTATTAAATATAACTTATCCTAAGTCCCGTTCGTCTAGAGGTTTAGGACACCGCCCTTTCACGGCGGCAACACGGGTTCGAATCCCGTAGGGGACGCATTTTATGGTTTCATGCCATAAGGTTTATACCGTATCACCGGGTGAATTTTTTTCTGCTATTATGTCCAATGAGTGAGCTAGGAGAAACGCGTGAAGCTGTATTGTATGCGTCATTGTGAAGCATTGTCATCCCAAGAAGATCCGGAGCGAGGGTTGTCCGTACAAGGCCGTTTAGATGCAACGAGTATGGCTGATTTCCTAGCGTCTACACATGCCATTATTGGTCATGTCTTGCATAGTTCAAAATTACGTACCAAGCAAACCGCAGAAATTCTTGCGTTGGCATTACCTATTGAGAAAATTACAGAGTGTGACACTTTGTTGAGTGAAAATATGGATGTCATGCCCTTAGTGGATATGGTTGAAACATGGGATTCCGATACGTTACTAGTAGGGCATATGCCATTCATTCCTCGGCTAATTGCTGCTTTATGTCAGATAGACGCTCAGGAGCTGATGGCGCAGTTCTCCACAGGCACTATGGCGTGTTTAGAGCAGAGTGATGAGGGCGATTGGCAGCTGAATTGGATGCAGTCTCCCGAGGATTTGCAGTAGGTTTAACTCATGGTAGGCTGATAGTTATCATTTAGGAGTCAGCCATATGCCAACACCCTCAGCTTCCATGATCACGTTACGTCCTTCGCGGTTATTAGTCTGTCTGTGTTTTGCCTTAGTCACGGTTTCTTGCGGGGCCTCTTGGCAGTCTCAGTTATCGTTGCCATGGCTCTTAGTAGCGACACTCAGTGCAACGGGTTATGGGGTGTATTTAATGTTGCGCTATGCGCTGTTAAAGCATCCGTTGAGCATTACTGCATTGAGCTTCCAGCGTCAGAATCAATCCTGGATGGTGTGTTTGAACCGGCATCGCTGGTTGCCAGTCAAATTACTACCGGAGACCTGGGTGACACGTTTTTTTATCGTGTTACAAGTTCAATGTGAGGGAAAGCGACACGTTGCCTTATTGGTTCAAGACAACGTGATGCATGGGTTATTTTCAACATTGCAGCGACAATTATTGTTTTGTGTGTAATTAGCTCCAGCTGCCTGTGCTATTCATAGATTCGCGCTGTTTTTCGTCAAGAAGAGGCTCTTCTCCCTCTATCGAAGTGCGTCTTCGGGTAATTTGTTCAGCAAGACTAGCAAATAAGCCAGATCGATTTTTTGAGTTTTCTTGTGGCTCACTATGTGATTTTCCCCTAGAACTTTTCAATTCCTTCGCTCCCTTTTTGAGTAATTCAGCAAATGGGGCTCCTCTAGAGGGTGCATGTGGATCATCTTGTTTACTCTGAGGTGTGCTTTGTCTATCACCAGTGAATGGATCACCTGCTGGTTTGTTACTAGGGCTTTTTAAGTCATTTGCTTTTATTTGGAGTGATTGAGCAAAGTCAGGTCCCCTTGAGGGTTCTCCTTCTTTAACACCCATTAGAGTTTTACTCGGCCCATCAATAATAGTCGCCTCTTTTTTCTTAGGTGGTGGAGGTGGTGGAGGCGGTATGATAGTTGTGTGAGGGTGGGTGGTCGAGGTCGCTTCCTCTGCTGATAAATTTGCCTTTTCCACGGATTTGGGTGTTGGTTGAAAAGTTGCATGTCGAATATCAATCGAACTTTCTTCCTCTACAGCTAATCCAGTACCATCTAATGATTGTTGTGGAACCTCAATCATTCTTTCCTCGGAACCGGCTTCTTCTGCAGTTAAATGTATGCCGTCCATGGGTTGTTGTAATGTCTCTTGAGGACTTTTCTTAGTAAAGCTCTTGATGCTAGTTGATGTCGACAGAGCTGGTGGCGGAGCTGGTGGTGGATACTTGGGAGCTTCCGGTATTATAGATGGCTGCCTTTCTATTGATTCTTCATGTTCACTATCTTCTTCATAACCACTGTCATTATCATGTTGGTCTAGGTGTCGACCAGTCCTCCAAAGCGGTTCTTGAGATGGTTGTAATCCATCAATTCCTTTTTTGAAAACACTCTGTCCTTTAGTCAGGTCGTGCGGTCCAAAGCACCCAGGAATAACTGCTGATCTTGAAACTTCTTGATCAATATTAGGTATGAAATAACCGCTAGTCGTTATTTCTTGTGTTTTTTGACGAGTTTGATCTTGAGTGTAGCGCCAGCAGATGTCAGCTATGTGATGGGCTGTTGATAGTGATCTTTGTATTGCTTGAATCATGCCTTGACAGGCTGTTCGCTTATCAGAGCGATCTTTATTTGCGTCATCCTTATATTGATCAATAATCTCGGACATGAGAGCTTGGCGTTGTTCACCGCTGCAATCGAGTAATATTGTTTTGATGGCTTGTATTGATTGAGGACTTTCAAGCTGAATTTCTTGCGCTGGTATGGTGTGCCATTTCTTTTTAAAACTCAGAGGATCTTCTGTGTGGCCAAAGAATCGAAGTAATTCATCATTCAAGTCGCTTCCTATTAGGTCAAATTTTTGATCAATCTTAAGTTGTATGAGGCCTTTGATTTCTTGTAGTCTAGCGAGTTCGATTTTCGATGTTGCTGGAAGCATCGAAGCTTCTTGAATGCAATCTAATACCAACGCTATACGATGAATATTTTCAATTTCTGGTAATAAAAAATTATAGAGATGTGAGCATACGGTATGATTAAACTGCTCATCAGTGTCACTAGTGGTTGATCCCCATAATGGATTTAAGGTTTCAGAAAAGTGTTGCCAGTAGCGGTGTAATAGGTCTTGGAAATGTTGGCTGTGTTGATGATGCCGCCAATGTTGTTGAATGAAAGTGACTAGAAAATCTGGATTCGTGTTGTCTTCCTGATAGAAAAAAACTCCGGTTGAAGCTAAATCTTGTTGTTGAAATGTTTGAATGGCAACTTCGATAGCCTCTTGGCATTGCATGAAGTTTGGGTGTTTTTTTCCGTTATAGGTGGACGATCTTTTTTTTGTTTTTCCCTGTTTGTCTTTTGGGGAGGTTCTATCTTGCATTTCGATGCAGCAGGTTATAAGAGCTTGTCTTAGGTGCTCTGCAGGTGCTGAGTTAAAAATACTGAACTGATGATCATGTAGATACTGGCTTAAAATGAGTCTAATAAGTTTTGAGAAGGATTCTTTTAAATCCTGTTTGTTTTCAGGTGAAAGTGTTGTTCTTTCTAAAGGGTCACTAAAATAGCTGAGGCAATCATCATGTGTTAATTGAATTAAGGCTATCTTATTGTTCAAGGGTAGGTTCGGTGTTTGGAAGTGTGAGTCAAGATGCTGTAGGTGTTCAAGCACAATGAGATTGCTACATAAGCTATGTATTTTTTCTTTACAGCTGCTAAGGTCGTTTTTATCCATATCATGGTAGCGCTTTAAATCAGTCAGTAGAGTTTGGTGGTAGTGCTTGAGTGAAAGTGTTGGTGTGTGGGGTTGATCTTCCAGCATAGCGCTATACAGTCGGCCGAAGCGGCGACGGGATGGGAACTTTTTTTGCCAAATTCTTAGAACATCAATAAATGTCTCTTGGGTGCTGATGGATTGAAAAGCTTCTTCACCGAAAAGAGCCTGGTCGAGCTGATCAAGTTGAGCTTGATTCAAGGCTGCTAGAGCATTTTTTAAAGAAGATAGAGCCGTAGAGGGGGTTGGATTGTCAGGGTTCAGAAAACCCGTAATCCCTAGTGTTGCTAGGTGGTTTTCAACATAACTAAATAGTTCTTTTTTGAGGTGATTACCCTGGTAAATCTTAATGAAATGCTCAATGGCACTAAACAGGAGTTCGGCATGGCGATCATGTTTCAATTGATCAATCGGGTTTTTTATTAGCGCTTTTTGTTCGGTAAAAGATGAGGTGTTTAATTCTGGCATCGCGTTATCCTTGATGATAAATATCCCGTAGAAATATCGCATAAAATGCAGGTAATTGCTCTTTTTACGTGAAAAAAAAGTTTTAAATATTACAAATAAGCATTTATTTATTTTATTGGTTCATATAAAGATACAATAAATGGGTTTCATTAAGGTATATGACAAAAAATACGTGCGACTGATTCTATAAGTCAATCCATCAAATTGTCATTTCTAAACGTAACCTGGTTGTCAATTGATGGACATTGACTGCATGATGGTCTTGTAAAAAAATATATAACAATCAATAGGTTGTTATATCTTTAAAAGGGTCATAGATTTTTTAGCTATAATTAATTTGAGATAATTAAAGTAATGAGGATTAAACATGAAAACAATCATGCATTATGTATTACTAAGCGTATTTTTTTATTCGCAAGCTGCATCAGCACAGGCATCAAATTTAAGCATATTGGAAGAAAAGAGTTGGGGGCTTGCGTCTCACATTTACACTAACTCCGATGGATTTCAAGTCAATTCATGGAGGACTTTAGCAAATTACGCAATGCCATCTAAAAACTCAACCTATTTCGTAACACCTCTGGAAAAAAATACTACCTATTCCTTTTCTGGATCATTACCCCAGGATGAAGACATTATATTTTCCAGTTTGACTATATACGACACAGAAGGGAATATTGTGACTAAGAATGGTGTTGAGCAAACATGGAGTATGAAAAGTAAGCCGAAGTTTGAAAATTATAAATTCAATATTGGTGATCAAAGATATTTTGCTATCGAACGATTTTACAGAAGTCATGGTAACGATAGTTTACGAATTTTCTCTTCAAAGAGTCGCAATAATTATCTTTTAAAAATAGATAAATCTGGGAGTCCATTACCTCAAGCTTCGTTATCAAGAGTTAAGATGGATACTAAGTTTTTACAAAAAATACTGACTAAAAAGTTGTCATCTATTAGTCATGCAGTACCTAGCACTTCCCAAATGAATAAAGACTTTAAAATTCCGAGAAAAACATCGGGTTTATTTGTCAATGCATATGCGCTTTACGCGATTGCATCACCATCTTCAGATGTTGAGTATGTCAAAATTTCTGGCATTATGTCATCTAGTGGTCAGGCCAGCGAAAAAGACATAGTTTTTATCTCTTTTATGGCAGTGGATTACCAGACAACAAAAACTCTCGCTGCTATTTCATCTGAAGATCTAGGTGGATTTAATGGTAAAAAATACGAGTTTTATATTGCTAAAAGTCAAGAGTCTGTAAATACGATTAGGAAAAAACATCCTCAAGCTATTGTTCTATATTGGGGTAATGACGTTACAGAGCCTGGTGTCGTTTTTAGAATGCTGGGTACGAAGATGCCATCTAAAAGTGACTTTCAAAACTATAAGCCTAGTATTGAATATTATGATTCCAATGGAAAGTTGCAAAAAGGCAGCGATATTAACTAAGAATTCGATTCATTGTTTCAGTTTCTTGTGCACAATGACACTAGCCTCTGGATTCGAATAGATGTGTCAGCGCTTGTGGCGACACATCTTAATCTATCCTGTTGCTAGCAGTTGTGAGTGTAGGCTCAGCGTTCGTCTTCTTGATCCATGAAGCTGTGTAACTGTTCGGCGCGAGATGGATGACGAAGTTTGCGAAGTGCTTTAGCTTCAATTTGTCGAATCCGCTCGCGTGTCACGTCAAACTGCTTACCCACTTCTTCTAGTGTATGGTCGGTGTTCATATCAATACCAAAGCGCATACGCAGTACTTTAGCTTCACGTGGGGTGAGAGAACCAAGAACATCTTGTGTGGCTTCTTTAAGGCCTGCAGCTGTAGCAAAATCCAGAGGGGCTTGTGCTGCGACATCTTCAACAAAATCTCCTAATGTGGAATCTTCGTCTTCACCGATTGGTGTTTCCATAGAGATAGGTTCTTTAGCGATCTTAAGCACTTTGCGAATTTTATCTTCGGGCATTAGCATGATTTTGGCTAATTCTTCAGGTGTTGCTTCTTGACCGGTTTCTTGCAAAATTTGACGTTGGATGCGATTGAGCTTATTGATAGTTTCAATCATGTGCACAGGAATACGGATGGTTCTGGCTTGGTCGGCAATAGAGCGAGTAATGGCTTGACGAATCCACCAAGTCGCATACGTGGAGAACTTATAACCTCGTCGGTATTCGAATTTATCAACGGCTTTCATCAAGCCGACGTTACCTTCTTGGATAAGGTCAAGAAATTGTAAGCCACGGTTAGTGTATTTCTTAGCAATAGAGATCACCAAGCGCAAGTTGGCTTCAATCATTTCTTTTTTAGCGCGTCGTGTTTTGGCTTCACCGATAGAAACGCGACGGTTGATTTCTTTGATATCACTGATGGCTAAGTTAGCCCTTTCTTCAATGTCAGCAAGCTTGCGTTGAGCACGTTTAATTTCTTTTTCGTAAGCATACAGTACTTCAGCTTGTTGACCGTGTTCTTTAACCAGTTGGTCGAACCATTTAGGGTCTGTTTCACTGCGTACAAATGAATTGATAAATGATTTACGAGCTACTTTTGCTCGCGTCACGCAGTAGGTTTGGATAATTTTTTCTTGTCCGCGAATTTCTCGTAAATAAGATCGTAGCATGTGTGTTTGACGAGAAAATGGCTTGATGGCGAGTTTGAATAAGGTGTATTGCTCAGTGAGTTTTAATAGGTTTTTTTGTGTGGTTTTATGTTTTTTGTCATGTTTTGCGATAGCTCTGACGTATTGATCATGGTACTTACGTAGTAGGGCAATTTGTTCGGCAGTGTAAACCGGATCTGGTCCAGACTCTGCTTCTTCATCACTGTCATCAGATTGATCAGTATTACTGTCGCCAGTGTTTTCTTTTGTCTCAGGGTTTTTATTATCAGGCTGAGTGGGCTTTGAGTCGGATTTTGTTACTGGTGATTTTTCTTTCTCGATGTCTGGCGTGGCTTTTTTAAGGTGTGGTGCGGGTTGAGGCTCATCATCAAAAAAGCCAATAATGAGATCTGATAAGCGGCCTTCGTTTTCAACGAGTTCATCATACTGGTCAAGTAAGCTTTTAACCGTTTCAGGGTAATGCGCTAGAGCACTCATCATTTGTCGAATACCATCTTCGATGCGTTTGGCTATGATGATTTCACCTTCACGAGTAAGAAGTTCTACGGTTCCCATTTCACGCATGTACATGCGAACGGTATCCGTGGTGCGATGGATGGCCTCAATTTCCATGATGCTTTCTTTGATATCATCTTCAGAGACATTGGCGCGTTCTTGAAGTTGTTTGAGGCGTAGATCATCTTCAGAGGGTTGTGTATCAAATACGTCAATGCCGCGTTCTTGTAGGCTGGAGATAATACGCTCGAGGTCATTGTTAGAGTCAACTAATTCACTAGGGAGGAAATTCAGCAAATCTTCGTGTAAAAGATAACCTTGTTCATTTGCTTTTTTGAGTAGTGCACCAATGCTTCGATTTTCTTCGGACATTTTTTGATCAACCCTGTCGTGAATATAGTATGAAAGACAGCGTATTTTACAGATAAGTAGGTGATCTGGCTAGTATTATCCGAGTTTGTTTTTATTCATTTGCATCAATATGTGCTGTAGTTGCTTTTTTTCATCAAAACTTAAGCCTTTCGACTTAGATCGAAGGAGTAATTCATCCGCTTCACATTGGTACTGTTGTTGTTGCAGGTGTGTGATGGTTTCTTGTAGTGTGTTTTCATGACTGCTTTCACTGGGGTCTAGGGGGGTGCTAGCCAGTTGAGATACGTAGGGTTTTAGAGGTGTCGTTTCAAGTTGAGCAAATAATTGTCCGGTTGTTAGGTTAGGCTGTTGACGAAGGGTGGTTAGCAGTTGGTGTAATAGAGTGAGTTCGTCTGTGTCTGCTTGGGTGACGTTGAACTTAGGGTCAATGGCTGTGATGAGCGATGGGTGATGCAGTAGTAGTAAATTAGCTTGTTCAATGGCTGGCGTGATTTGGATGCGCCCAGTCCGTTTTTTAATGGGCATGGGTGTTGGTGCTGGTGTCTTAGTGGTGTGTGTTGAAGAAGTTAGCTGTTCTAGTTGATCACGGTTTAAGTGGAGTTTTTCTGCAAGTGCATTAATCATGAGGTCATGATAAAAGCCTGCAGGGATTAGCTTAATGCATTCAAGTGCTTCATGAGCAAATTGAGATTGGTTGGCGATATGGTCAAGTGGGTGGCGTTGTTCTAGTTCATGAAATAGTTTCTCGGGAAGTCGTGGTGCTTGTTCTAAAGCTTTTTTAAAAGCTTCTCGACCTTCTTTGCGTAAATAGCTATCTGGGTCTTGTTGGTCAGGTAGTGAGAGGAACTTCACATCAACGCCTTGGGTGAGCGCTGGTAGTGTGGCAAGTAAGGCTTTCCATGAGGCTTGTTGTCCCGCCCGATCACCATCGAAGCAAAATACCACGCGTTTGGTGTAGCGAAGAATTTTTTTGATGTGAGTGGCATTGACGGCAGTTCCTAGGGTGGCAACAGCCATCGGAAATTGGTATTGAAAAAGAGCGATGACATCCATATAGCCCTCGACGACAATAACATAAGGCAATTTGGGATTAGCTTGTCGAGCTTCATAGAGTCCATACAATTCATGGTTTTTATGAAAGACAGGGGTTTCTGGTGAGTTTAAATATTTGGGTTTAGCATCACCTAGGGATCGCCCGCCGAAGCCAACGACTTTACCTTGAATGTTTTGAATCGGAAACATAATTCGATCACGGAATCGATCATAGCGTTTTTTATTCTCAACCATTAGGCCGCAAGTGAGTAGTTGTGTCTCAGTGGTTGATGAGGTGTTGAGTGGTTTTAAAGCGTGCCAGTCATTCGGAGCATATCCGATAGAGAAATGTTTCTGAGCGTGTGTGTCAATGCCCCGAGATTGCAAATAGTGGCTGGCATTAGGGTGTTGTGGAAGTGCTTGTTGATAAAGAGAGCTGGCTTGTGCCAGTAACGTGTATAGTGGCTCATACTGAGTCGTTTGTGGGTGGGTGTTGCCATCCTCATAAATAATTTCGAGACCTGCTTGAGAGGCAAGGTCTTGGACCGCTTCAGGAAAACTTTGGTGATTAATAGCCATAAGAAATCCAATGGCATTACCGTGTGCGCCGCAGCCAAAGCAGTGGTAGAACTGTTTTTCGGTGCTGACTGTAAAAGAAGGGGTTTTTTCCTGATGAAAAGGACAGCATCCAGAATGGTCTTTACCTTTAAGTTTAATAGAGGTGTGTGCACTGACAACGTCTGCGATATTGATGCGTTCCAGTAATTGTTGGATGAAGGTTTGTGCAATACGCCCGCTCATGAATGCCCCGTAATCCGCTAGCTAAAAAATGAGACTATAGTATGCAGTGTTTTATGTGCTGAGCCTAGTCCGGACATGCTTGCTGACAATGCTCATGTCAGCCTGGCCCTGAAGTTGTGACTTAAGTAATCCCATGACAGCACCCATGTCTTTGATTGATTGAGCGCCTGACTCAGTGATCGCTTGATCGATGGCGGTTAAAATAGCCGCTTCATCAAGTTGCTCTGGTAGGTAAGCAGTTAGGATTCTGATTTCAAGTTGTTCTTTTTCAGCAAGCTCTGGTCGTTGTGCTGCAAGGTATTGCTCAGTTGATTCTTTACGTTGTTTCACCATTTTGTTGATGATAGCTAATGCATCTTGATCAGTTGCGACAGATTGTGTGTCAATGTCACGCTGTTTGATGGCGGCTTTGAGCATGCGAAGCGTTGTCAGCCTTTCGGAATCTTTAGACCGCATGGCTGACTTAATGTCTTCATTGATGGTTTCAATCAAAGAGGGATTGCTCATGATAGTGGCTTAGTAGCGCACGCGTTCACGTTCGCGAGTTTCTTGCTCTTTTTGTAGCTTTTTAGCATGGCGTTTAACGGCAGCTGCTTTTTGGCGTTTGCGCTTAGAGGTGGGTTTTTCATAGAATTCCATCTCGCGCAATTTGCTTGGGATACCGGCTTTTTCGCACATGCGCTTGAATCGGCGCACAGCAACGTCAAATGAACCTTGTTCTTGAATTTCAACTTGTGGCATGGGTATGTTTTACCTTATATAACGTGTTACACATAAAATGAGGGAGCCATAATAATCACTTTAGTTGAAAAATGCAAAGCCTCTTTTTATAGGGATATTCATTGGCAGTGTAAAAATAGATGGTCTTGTATTAAATATGAATATTTTCAATAAGTTAGGTATTTTTTAGTGCGTGGGGTCTCTATCGGATGAAGTGGCACTCTAACCATCGAAGGCTGGTGAAAAAGATCTCTATAAAAGGGCTGCGTTGATAATTCGTGAAAGGTTGGGTGATATGGATACCTTTACATCCGGCTTGGCAGGCTGCCAGCATACCAGTGAGTAGTCGATCGTCCACTAATGCGATGTGGTGAGGGGGTATACCTGTCATACGAGTAATGGATTGCAAGCCTTCTGGTGCCGGTTTTTTTTGAGTTGGGTCTAAAATATGCATGGACGGAAAATTTTTCTTGAGGTAGTCCATTCGATCGGGGCGGTTATTATTGGAGTGGAGATACAGGTGATCTTCTCCAAAAACCTGGCCGCAAGTGGTTAGCCATGCCTTGACAGTATCAGGTATCTCTATTGCGTTGTGATAGTTTAAGACACCATCAAAGTCTAGGGCGAGCACTTGAATACCTTCAGCTTTAAGTGCAGCAGGATCGATGGAGAGTACAGACGTGGCAGAGTGAGAGGGGTTATGTGTGATGTCTTTTAATTGAGATTGATGTTTTTTAATGCATTGTAGGATAGTCATGATGAGGTATGGCTTTTGGTTTAATGTGTGGGGTGTGTGAACCTACCATGCTTTGATAGCGACAACAAATCGTTATAGCTTACTGGGAGGATTGCATGGATTTACGAGCTAGTGATTGAATAGTTGAACCTTGAATAATTAAGGCAAACATTACCACGGCATAAGTGAGCGTCACAATAATGCTGCGGTAATCGCTAGTGGGGAGTGATAAAGCCAGTGCAACGGCTAGCCCGCCTCGAAGTCCGCCCCAGGTGAGTATAGAGACTGTATAGGGATTATGTGTTCTAAATTGACCTAGTATTTTCATGGGTATGCCGGTTGTGATCCAGCGAATAATTAGCGTGGTAGGGATAATTAAGATGGCTATGATGATTTCAGCCTTACTGGCATGTAAGCTCAGTAACTCAAACCCAATCAGTAAAAAGAGAATCGCATTGAGCAGCTCATCGATGACTTCCCAGAATTTTTTTAAGTCGTGGAAGTGAAGTTCAGGGATTTTATGATGAAGATGGCAGCTGACATAGATGCCTGCTGTGACCATGGCTAATGGACCTGAGATATGCAGTTGTTGAGCGAGACTGTAGCCGCCGCACACAAATCCAATGCTGAGTAAAATAATGGCATTAGCTTCTTTTAAGGGTTTGGCTAAGGTGGTTGTTAGCCATCCAAGTGTGATGCCGAAGATAATGCCGCCGAGAGCTTCTTGACAAAATAGCAGGATCACACTGGTGGGTGTAAAGGAAGCTGTTGATGATGTGCTGAGTTCTAACAGTGTGATGAATAAAACGATACCAACGCCATCATTAAACAACGACTCTCCGGCCACGCATGTGGAGAGTTTTTTAGAAACACCTAGTCGCTTAAAAGTTGCTAGTACGGCAATGGGGTCGGTAGGAGAGATGAGTGATCCAAATAATAGGCAATAGATATAGGGTATGGGTAACCCTAATGCACTTGATAGGTAATAAAGGGCGGTGCCCACTAGGCAAGCAGAGCTAACGGTGCTGATGGATGCTAGGATTGTAATTTCCCATTTTTGAGACTTTAGGCTGTTGAAATCAATCGTTAAAGCACCAGCAAATAGCAAAAAGCTGAGCATGCCATCTAATAGGAGTTGCTCAAAGTGTGTTTGAAGGATTAAGTTTTCTGCATGAAAGTACAGATCGGAGATACCTAGGTGTTGTAAAATAATCAGTGCGGTTGCTACGATCAGTGAGCCGCTCATGATAGCGATCGTTGCTTGCTGTTTGAAAACACGCTCGTTGATATAGCCCATTAAAATGGCTAGTGCGACAATTAATGAAAAGAGCGTGTAATTATTCATCGCTACTTAATACCTGAAAAAAAATCTCATGTCTATAGGCTTGTAATGAGTTTGTGCATTGTTATTTTTTATGGGAGTGATTATAGTTCGTCTAAATGGCATTGACCGAAAGGCAGTGACCCGATGAATAGGTGTGATTTAAAAGACAATCAATCCTCACATAAAAGTGATTGGCTTTTCTGTGTCTTCATCGTTTGGCTGCTTAAGGTTTGTGCATGTGATTTTACCGCAAGCAGTGGGTGGTGTTTATGACAATTAATGATTTTTATGCACGATACCATGCCAATCAAAAAATTAGCATGGTGACTTGTTATGATTACACCATGGCAACATTGATCAATGAAACGCCAATAGATGCTGTGTTAGTGGGCGACAGTGCTGGTATGGTGATGCATGGTTATGATACCACTTTGCCAGTGACGGTTGATCAAATGGCTTGGCATACGGCTGCTGTAGCCAAAGGATTATCCCAGCAATTTGTGGTCGCTGATCTACCCTTCTTATCC
>DMFG01000161.1:0-130 GCA_003450655.1 Coxiellaceae bacterium
CCGGGTTCTGTCGTGAACAGTCATCTATCTAGGATTGCTGTCGCCAACAACCTCATGCAGCCTACCCGAACTCTCGCGCGGACCACGCGTGCCCAAAGGGCGTGAGTTCCTATTTGGCCTTGCTCCGAGT
>DMFG01000161.1:488-4426 GCA_003450655.1 Coxiellaceae bacterium
TACCGCACCCTTTCACCCTTACCAGCAGACAAGCTGCGGCGGTTTACTTTCTGTTGCACTGGCCGTCGACGCTTAACGCGCCGCCCAGGCGTTACCTGGCACCCTGTCCTATGGAGCCCGGACTTTCCTCCATTACCACGAATGATAACAGCGACTGTTTAGCTGACTCGCGGCCATTATAAGGACTTGCGTTGGAAATTCAATCGACTTATTGCGAGGAATCAGCCGAATCATCCGCTGAAGACTCCGATTCAGAGGCAACATCACTTGATTGACTCGATGAGTCAGTGTCTTGCGACGTTGAATCTGCCGATGTCGATCCTCCAGACTGTTGATCTGATGAGTCATCACCGCCCTCTGCAACTGAGGTATCAGCATCACTCTGCTGATCAGATGAATGACCATCATCCGCCCCCTTATCACTAGAGTCTCCATTGGTATCAACATCTTGGATTGCCGAACTCTGCGTCACCAAAGCATTACTGGCAACCACACCACAAGCAAAACGCGCACCGCCACCACCTAATGGTAGAGGTAGATCTGAATAATTATCGCCGCCTGCATGAACCATTAATGAACGCCCTTGCAACATGGAAACCTTCAAGCGAGGAGCTAATACAGGCAAAGTCACCTTACCTTTTGCATCTGCACTTAAAGCAGGCAAGTCGCCTAACTCACCCTCAGAATCATAGGGGCCTAGATGCATACCCGTCTTACCCGGATCCCAATGCCCACCGGCCGCTTTACCTTGATCAGCACAACTGGGATTAGTGTGCAAATGAAACCCATGAATACCGGGTGTCAGGCTATGTAAGTGTGGAATAAATAACAAACCATACTCCGTATCCACAGCGACAATAGTCCCTATACTTGCCCCTTGCTGACCCACAGGTGCTGTTTTATACATTTCTACAGTAAGGCTTGCCGCCCATACTGATGAAGACATCACCAAACCTATCAAGACTAATCCAAACCTTTTCACTGACTACTCCTTTTCATTCCATTCTATAGCAAGACGATACAGCGCATTTTTGGAACCACCAGTAATTTTTGCCGCTAAACGACTGGCTGTTTTAGGTGTCCACTCTTCTAGTAACAACGCTAATATTCTTTCTTGCTCACATTGATCGATATCATCTCTGTTTAAGGGAGACTTTTCAATAAGCACAACAAACTCACCTCGCAAAGTCTCAGGATGCTCTGCAAACGCTTCTATTACCTCATCAATACTACCTCGCACAAAGCACTCATAGCGCTTGGTTAATTCACGCGCCACAACAACGCGACGATCAGGCTCAAGGCATTCACTCAACTGCTTCAACAATGTCGATAGGCGATGCACCGACTCGTACAATATGATTGTTCGTGACTCACGGAGAATCGACAACAAGGCTTGTTCTCGCCGAGCACCTTTAGAAGGTAAGAAACCTATAAATACAAATTCATCAGACAACAGCCCACTCGCACTCAAAGCCGTAATAGCAGCACAAGCACCAGGGATTGGCACTACCTCTAAGCCTGCATCAATGACCTGCGCTACCAATCGAGCACCAGGATCACTCACCAATGGAGTCCCTGCATCAGAGATTAATGCAACATCTTTACCCTCTCGTAAATATTGAATAATTGTGGCAGACCGTTGAGACTCGTTATGCTGATGTAACGCCATTAGGTCGGTTGTAATTTCATGAAACTGGAGCAAAGGTCGACTATGCCGCGTATCTTCACAAGCAACCCAATCGACAGACCTCAACACCTCAACTGCTCGAGATGTTATATCCTGACGATGACCAATCGGCGTCGCGACAATGTACAATTTCCCTACGCCAACCTGTTCCAACTTAGCACCCTCGATTGAAAAAAGCTGATTATACGGGCCATTTCAGGGCAAAACAATGCATGATCCGGGTTACATTGCTCATAAAATCCGCTACACTGTGCGCTATGAAACGCTTGACTATTACTATATATCTAATCGCCACACTGGCACTAGCCGGCTGCAGCACGACACCTGCAACTGCACCTCAACTGAGTGCTCAAGCATATTTACAAATGGCTGCGCAACAAAGTGGGACACAACGTCAACAGTTGGAACTTATGGCGGCTTCTCGCTACCTGGATGCTGGCAATACCACACAAGCTCAAAAACTGTTATCCGAGCTCTCAAAAACGGCTTTACCCTCAGAGCTATTCACTTCTTACCAGCTTTTACAAGCCAGAGTATATTTAGCTCGACGCCAACCCCAAGCAGCATTAAATCGACTCAAAAAAATGAGCCTCTCAAACAACACACTTAATCAAGAACAGTATGAACAACAACTACAACTGACCGCAGATGCCTACCAACAAACTCACAACCTAATAGGAAGCATCGAAACTCGCACCACACTGTATAATATTGAAGATAACTCGCAAAAAAAGAAAACCCTCACCGCTATCTGGCTCTCACTACAAACTGTTCCAGCAACAACCTTACAGTCTATCAGTGACCCTTCTCTACCACGCTCAATCCAAGGTTGGTTTGAACTAAACAACATCATCAATAACCATAGACCAGAAAACTCGATGACGAGCCAACTGATCGATTGGCAACAACAATTTCCCAACCATCCGGCTAAAACCCTCTTACCGAAAAGTCTAGCCACTGCCAACACATCCAAACCACACCGCATTGCGCTATTACTGCCACTCACTGGGAAATATGCAGGCAATGCAGAAGCCGTACGTAACGGTTTCTTTACCGCATACTACTATGACAAACAACATAGCTCGCAAGCACCCAACATCCAGTTGATTGACACCTCATCAACACCCGTGGATATGGCTTATCAAAAAGCCCTTAAAAATGGGGCAGACTTTATCGTTGGGCCACTCACTAAAAACAACTTAGCAGCCCTCACACGCTCGCAACGACTGACTGTACCCACGCTAGCACTCAATACGCTGCCAAATACTCGAAAAGTCAACAACCTTTATCAATTTGGTCTTTCGCCACTTGATGAAACACAACAACTCATACAAAAAGCACAACAAACTCATCATCATCGCGCATTAATCATTGCCCCCAATACCGAGTGGGGACAGCCCATCACGCAACATCTAACGCAACAGTGGCAAGCACAAGGTGATGAGGTCATTGACACGCTCCTGTACTCATCGCGTAACCAACTATCACAACAACTCAAACAACTACTGCGCATCCAAGATTCATATTCTCGAGGATATGCTATACGCAGCATATTGGGCACCAAAGATGTCCGCATTGTGTCACGGCGACGCCAAGACTTTGACAGCATCTTTCTGATCGCACAACCCAATATGGCTCGCCAAATTCAACCCCTATTGCAGTTTTATTTTACCGGCGACATCCCTGTTTACGCATTATCACAGCTCTATAATGGCCAACTCAATCCCGGCAAAGATCGTGATCTAAACAGCATTGCTTTTTGTGATATGCCTTGGGTACTAGAACCACAACACATGCATCCGAACTACCTCAACACCTTACAGCAACAAACCCAACAGGTATGGCCTCAGTCCTATCAAAAATACAGCAGACTCTATGCACTAGGCATTGACGCCTATAGGCTCACACAAAATCTCGACACGATGGAATTACTACCTGACTTTGGCGTACGAGCAGCGACGGGAACACTGTACCTAAATAACAATCACATCTATCGACAACTGATGTGGGCTCAATTCGAGCAAGGCAAGCCACGCTTAACTCACTAAGCAATTACGGTATCGCTAAGTACAATAAGCTTTGAAATAATGTGAGTTCTTGCAGCAACACGACCATCAACCATGCCGAGCCCTCGACAAATTCAAGGATACCAAGTCGAACAACGTGCAAAACGCTACCTAAAACGACGCGGGCTACTCTACATCAGCCAACACTTCCACTGCGCTTATGGCGAAATTGACTTAATCATGAA
>DMFG01000172.1:0-5037 GCA_003450655.1 Coxiellaceae bacterium
GCGGCTCACTATCCGGTGTTATTTGAAGAGGCGTCATGTTTAGTGAAGTATGGTGGGCATGCTGATCAATTATCTTATCAGTATTGGGGTATGGATCGGTTTCGTATTTTAGCTTTGATGAAACAATTAGATTCAGGATCTCTGCCGGAGGATTGTGTGGTAGCAACTCGAGCTATGCTGATGCAGAAATTGAGCATTTTGATTATGGGCGCTACAAAACGACAACAACATGAGCAAGTAAAGTGTTATGAGCAACAGCGAGAAAAATACAGAGAATAAGCCAGGAGTAACAATTCAGGTTGCTTTGCCTTGTGAGGCTCGTCCTATTATTGATCATTATCGATTAAAGCGACAAGATAGCTCAGTGTTCGCCAAGTATAAGAACGCTGATGCGTCATTAGCATTAATCGTAAGTGGTGTGGGTAAGTTGAATGCCACTACAGCACTAGCTTATAGTCTATCGTCTCTGCATTATCCAGAGTATCAGGGTTTTCTTAATGTAGGAATTGCCGGTTCGTCACAATTTTCAGTTGGCGATTGTGTGATGGCGCATAAAGTGGTTGATACTGCTACACAGCATGTGTGGTACCCATTTTTAATGAAGCGTGGTATAACGCCAACGGCCGATTTGTCATGCTACGATCAACCTCAGAGCACCTATCAAGCGCCATTAATGGATATGGAGTCTGCAGGATTTATGCACACAATTAGTCGCTTAGGTTGTCAAGATCAGGCTCAACTCATAAAAATTGTGTCAGATACGGCTGCGCAAGACCAATCAGCTATTGTGCCTGCACAAGTTGTTCGTTGGGTGTCTGATCATTTAGGTGTGATTGATCATGTAGTGACAGACTTATTGCAACGCTCAGCATTGGCCTCACAGTCTCAAGTTGTGTTGCATGACTATGATCAATTTTTAGAGCGCTGGCACTTTACTGTATATCAACAACATCAGTTAAGGTCCTTGTTGCGACGCTGGCAGGTGGTTATGACAGGCGAATCAATTTGGCAATGTTTGAAGGAATGTGCGGATGCTTCCACAGTGCTTCGAATTTTACAAGAGGCTTTAGTGAATGCCTCTTATCGATTTGGGTAAAACTATGCAAGTCATTTATGTAGAGCAACGTATTTATCATCACCCAAGAACGCAAAATCTCCTAGAGCGTTTGGGTCGTGAAAAAACAGTGATTCAGTGTGAACATTACCGTGAGATTTTTAATCGAAAAGCACAAAGTTTTAAAATGCAAAAGCAACATCCGGCGTTGATTATTGCTGAGAAGCCTGGTTCGCGCGTGTTACCTACACCTCCGGGCTTTGGTATTGGTGGGCAACATAATTATTATTTTTCGCATCTGCTAAACTGTCCTTACGATTGCCGATATTGCTTTTTACAGGGCATGTATCAAAGTGCTCATTATGTATTATTTATTAACTATGAAGACTTTCAACAGGATATTACTAGCGTATTAAATAGCCATCCTAATGAAACAGTGACGTTCTTTTCAGGGTACGATGCTGATTCGCTAGCGTTTAATAGCAGAACACAATTTGTGGAACACTTTATTCCTTTTTTTCGGGATCACCCGCGTGCATTATTAGAGTTGCGTACAAAAAGTGCTAATATTACTGCCTTATTGAAGCAAGATCCCATTCCTAATGCTGTTGTCGCCTTTAGTTTGACCCCTCATGATATTTCTCAGCAGGTCGAGCATCGCGTGCCCGTGTTAACACAACGATTGCAGGCTATGCGACAATTGCAATTGGCTGGGTGGCGTATTGGGTTGCGTTTTGATCCGCTGATTTATTGTGATGATTTTGAATCATTATATGCAGAATTATTCTCTCAAGTATTTTCGGTGGTTGATCCCAGTGGTATTCATTCTGTGAGTACAGGACTGCTGCGATTTCCTGAAAAAATGTATCAAAAGATTGTTGCTATGTACCCTAATGATACGTTGTTGGCACATCCTTTAGAGGTCGATCGTAAGGTGATGTCTTATTCAAAAACAAGAGAAGTGGCGATGTTAGGTTGGGTGCATGATCAGCTTGCGCAGTATGTGCCTGATACGTGTATTTTTAAGTGTTCTGTGGATTGACATAGGTGGTTTTTTTGTTAAGGTGTCCGTCTTTTTGTTTATTTGATGCGGAGTGATGTAAATGATCATAGGTATTCCTAAAGAAATTAAAAATGAAGAGTATCGTGTGGGTTTGACTCCCTTTAGTGCCCATGAATTAGTGGCTCATGGTCACACTGTAGTCGTTGAGAAAGATGCTGGCCTGGGTATTGGTTTTAGCGATGCGGATTATGAAGCAGCTGGCGTGACTGTTATGCCTTCTGCTGAGGCGGTGTACTCAGAAGCAGAAATGATTGTTAAAGTAAAAGAGCCGCAACCATCAGAGTATGGCTTGATTAAAAAAGATCAGATCCTCTTTACATACCTTCATTTGGCAGCAGATTTACCTCAAACTCAAGCGCTGATGGATTCTGGTTGTGTGGCGATTGCGTATGAAACCGTTACTGATCATCGTGATTCTCTGCCGTTATTAACCCCAATGAGTCAGGTGGCAGGTCGCTTATCGGTTCAAGTCGGATCCCAGTGCTTATTTAAATATAATGGTGGCTCTGGTGTCTTGTTGGGTGGAGTGCCCGGTGTTTCTGCTGGGAGAGTGGTGGTCATTGGTGGTGGTGTTGTTGGTACCAATGCCATTCGAATGGCGATGGGTAAAGAAGCTAATGTAACAGTATTGGATACATCACATCATCGTTTAGAAGAATTAGATTTTCAATTTGGTGGTCGATTAAACACAGCTTATGCAAGCCGAGCTAATCTTGAGCAATACGTTAAGGGTGCTGATTTGGTGATTGGTGCTGTATTAATTCCTGGTAAGGCTGCACCTAGTTTAGTGCCGCGTCAGTGGTTGAGTGATATGCGACCCGGTTCAGTGATGGTTGATGTGGCGATTGATCAGGGAGGGTGTTTTGAAACCAGTCGGCCAACTTCTCATACGGATGCAACCTATGTTGTCGATGGGGTGGTTCATTATTGCGTGACTAATATGCCAGGCGCTGTGCCACGTACATCCACTTTGGCGCTAAATAACGTGACTTTGCCTTTTGTTATGAAGTTGGCTAACCAAGGCTGGCGTCAGGCAGTTACGTTAGACCCACATTTGAAAAATGGCTTGAATGTCTGTCAAGGAGCCGTTACACATGCCGGTGTGGCTGCTGATTTAGGCTTATCTTATACTGACTTGGTTTAATGCTCGTTATGATCAATCACCCGACCTGATTTTGGTTGCGTGTGTAGAGTCGTTTTTCCGCCGAAGCGCTTCATCCACTGTGTGCGTGCAAAGCCAATAATGAACATGATTAAACCAATGGCAGCTATTGCTATCAGTAGATAAGATAACGCTATAAAGCCGATAATGGCTAAGCCAACTAAAACCATCATGCTTAATAACGTAATGAGTGGGTTGTGAGGTGTTGGTTTTTGCATGTTGTATTCTCCTAGTCAGTGAACGCTTACTCGTGATCTCTTTTATTCTATATGGTGATTCTATGAGTTGAATACAAGTGTTGGTGTTTATTTTTAAAAGGCTCCGCATGATTTATTTAACATAAAAGTATTAACTGACTTATATTTGATCAAAAAGACGGTATGGTCTTGCATTATCTCCACCGGATTGTAGCTAATTAGAGACTGTGATAAGGTTTTCTTTTTTAAAGGATTCTAAATGATTTTTTATTTAGGAAAGAATAGATAGGGATATAATTATGATAGGTTTCAAGCAAGTATCTTTAGGGTTGATCAGTGTGGTGGCGTGTGTGTGTATGCCGCTGATGGTTATGGCTGCGGATTCTGATGAGGCTGCATCTGATTTACCAGCACTGCCAGATTCCAGTTCAGCGAATACAGGTTCGCAAGGTATTGCTTTAGGTGATAGCGATCGTTTCGAACTGAATGGTTTTTTGTCTGCTGGTATGTTGGTGACAGATGCTAGTGGTGATGCGGACTATAATATTCCAGAACGTGGTAAAGTGACTAATAATCCGTCTTTTGGCGCTAGTACTTTGATTGGCTTGCAATTGACAGCAAAATTGAGCGATCAGTTTAATGTGGTAGGGCAGTTTGTTGCTTCGGGTGATAACACTAATGGTAATACAGCCTATGATGTTGACTCTACTTGGGCTTTTGTCCAGTATCAGCCAGCTAGTGACGTTAAAGTTAATCTAGGCCGCATGCGTCTTCCATTATTTATCTATTCTGATACGATTCAAGTGGGTTATTCTTACCCATATTCATTTTTACCGAATGAAGTGTATCGTATTGTTCCTTTCTTTAATATGAATGGTATTAGTACGATTTACCAACGCTCTATCGGATCATCTGGTTGGACATTACAAGCACAGCCTTTTTATGGCCAAGATACCTCCCAATATGATGTTGTTACCGTATCTGGTGTAGAGCAGCTGACTGACTACGATGAGAATAATTTAGTTGGTACTTCTTTGACAGTAAGTAACGGTAATATGGTGTTGCATGGTTCTTATTCTCACTTAGAGTTAACGGCTACACCGACGGGTACAAGCACGGCTACTATTAATGATGGCGATACTTCGTTTTATAGCTTTGGGGCAAAATTTAATGTGAAGAATATACTGTTATCCGGAGAATATGCTCATCGTGATGTGCCTGAGTCAGTAGCTGAGTTGACGGGTTTTTATGGTACAGTTGGATATCAGCTAGAGAAGTTTTTACCGACATTGACCTATGCGCATCTTAAAACTGATAATCAAGATGACTTAACTGACGCCTCTGATGAGGCTCCAGAGGCACAAGAGTCTTATACATTTTCTCTAGCTTATTATTTAACAGATAATATTGATTTAAAGGCAAGTGTTGGGGATGTGCACGTGTTAGATGGCACGAATGGAATGTTTAATTCGGACCCTGGCAAGTCTAACGTATGGCTGTATGGTTTTGGTGTGGATGCAATATTCTAAAAAAGTAATTTATTATTGTCTGCTCATTGCTC
>DMFG01000172.1:5327-7326 GCA_003450655.1 Coxiellaceae bacterium
AAAATAATTCATTATTGGCTGATCATTGCCCTCTGGTTCATTCTTGGACTGCAGGGCAATGTGCTAGCTTCCAGTAATACCCTAATTATTATTGGAAATTATAAAAGCCCTATTAAGAAGTTATCTCTGGGGCAAGCTAGGTCTATTTTTTTGGGTAAGACGAATAAAATAGACGGTCAAGTTGTACGTGGTTACAATCAACCTGCAAGCTCATCAATCTATAGTTATTTTTATAGCACTATTTTTCAATGGACTCCTCGTCAAGTGAACCGTTATTGGTCTTCTCAAGTTTTTGGGGGAGAGGTTTCGCAACTTTCAACTGTTGCAAATGACAAAGCTGCGATTAAATTAACGTCACAATATAGAGGGGTCATTGCTTATGTCAGTAGTCGGTCATTAGCATTGTCACCCTATCGAAATAAAATTCGTGTGCTTTATGGAAAGTACAACCCTGTCTATAATACGGGTGGCTATCACTCGATGGATGGCCTTCCTTCGCCACCACCACTAGCTGGAAGTGGAGCGCATTCCACTCAGTCCACTCGGTCGACATCGACATCAGCGCCACAGCCTACTCATGCTGCTCCACCGCCCGTAGCATCACCATCAACCTCTTCCAGTGGAGTTCCGGCATTCTCACAAGCATCATCAAGTGCTTTATCTGATACAGGCCCGGGGTCGAGCTCTCAAGATGTATTTTCATCACCCGAAACTGGCCCTGTTCAGAAGTCAGTGTGGGAGAGTATTATTAATGATTATCAATTTAACGATTATGCCCGGAATACACAGGTCCAAAAAGAAAAAGCAGCTTTCTTGCGCAACCCTAAATCACTAGAAAGTATGTTACGTAATGCAACCCCATACATTGGCTATGTATACCAGCAAGTGAAGAAAAATAAACTGCCCTCTGAGTTTGCTTTATTACCTGTGATCGAGAGTGGTTATGATCCATTTGCATATTCCCGTGTTGGGGCTACGGGCCTATGGCAAATGATGCCAGCTACTGCAGCGGGTGATTATGGGTTAAGTATTGATTGGTGGTATGATCAGCGTCGTGACATTCTTATTTCCACGCGTGCGGCACTCTCTTATTTAAATGTGTTACATCGTTCATTAGGTGATTGGATGCTAGCGGCAGCTGCTTATAATTCCGGTGCTGGCACTGTGAGAAAGGCTATCAAGCTCGCCGATAAAACCGGGCAATCCAGTAATTTTTGGAGCTTACAGTTACCCAAGGAGACACGTCAGTATGTGCCACGTTTAATCGCTATTGCACAAATTGTTAAAGATGCGAAAAAGCTGGGTGTCAAGCTCCCAGAGATTGCTGACGAGCCTTACTTCAAAGTAGTGACCTTGCGTGGACAAATGGATTTAGGTGAGATTTCTAAACTATCAGGTGTCTCGATTAACCAAATACGAAGCCTTAACCCTGGTATGCGTCGTTGGGCAACGAGTCCAACAGGTGCGTTTAATCTGTTATTGCCAAAAGCTAGCGTTTCTACTTTTCAAGCTCATTTAAAATCCTTAGACGGTAAAAAACAGGTTAGCTGGCAATACCATGAAGTCCATAGTAAAGAATCTTTAGCGACGATTGCGAAAGATTATCATACTACTGAATCATTTCTTAAAACCATTAATAGTTTGACTTCTTCTACGGTCACACCAGGGCAGGGTTTATTAGTCCCTATTCGCTTGAACCTTTCCTATCAAACTGGGGGCGTATCATTGTCAACTTCAGAGAGTAGTGATGTAAGTTCTCTCACTGTTGATGATTTATTAGGGAGTGCTGATCAAGCCGGTGGTGATATTGAAAAGCAAATGTCACAATTGAAATTGAATCAAGAAGATCCGAAAAAGCCCACAAAAACAGAACCTTCTCTGGCAGACCCATCAGATGATAGTTTGAAGCAGATGATTTCTAAAATTTATGGTGAAGATTGAGTTTGGTCTTTGGCTATTCGTTCCTAGTTCAGATTCAGAAATAATATGATAACCAGAG
>DMFG01000172.1:7596-11774 GCA_003450655.1 Coxiellaceae bacterium
GCTATTCGTTCCTAGTTCAGATTAAGAAATAATATGATAACCAGAGACCTAATATGAGTATGAGCGATGATTGTTCGAAGCCATTTCAAGCAGGTGTTACTGCAGCATTGAAGGAGAGTGCTAGTATTGCATTAGCCGGTGGTTGTTTTTCATTTGTGATAGGCGTGTTGATGGTCCAGCATGGCTTTGTTTTTTTGCAAGCCTGGTTAATGAATTCTGAAGTCTATGCAGGGGCTTTGGAAATGATAAGTATTCCATTATGGTCTCAAAATCCTTTGCCATCGATAACTTTAGTCAGTTTGGCTTTTATGGTGTGCTTGCGATACGTGATGATGGGGATGGTGACTTTTGATATGTTGCAGGGTTTAAAGGGTTGGCGTGTGTATCTGGCTTTGTTTTTTGTAGCAGATGAAAATTGGGCATTATCCGTGGCTAAGTCCAGACAATATCACAATCAGCAGTTTCTTTTTGGGTATTTTTTTACATCGGGTGTGGTTTTTTATATGACATGGGTCTGTTGTGGAACATTGGGTATGTTCTTGGCACCTTTTATTCATCACCCTCAACGCTATGGTTTGGATTTTGCTTTTTTATCGGTTTTTTTGGCGATGTTGGTTGGAATGCTTCGTGGTAAAAATGATATTTTTCCATTGTTGATAGCCGGACTTGTGTCAGCAGGTGTGTCATATGTGACACATGATGGCTGGCATATCGTAGTCGGTGCGTTGTTAGGTAGTGTAGTCGGAGCGTGTCGCGATGTTTGTCGTTCATAATCCCTATGTGACATTAACATTAATGGCCTTGGTGGTGTATTTGATGCGCTCATCGGGTTATTGGCTTGCTGGGCGTGTTGTCATGAGTCCTTGGGTGAAAGCCTGGTTGGGTTATGTTCCTGCCTGTTTGATGGTTTCAATTGTAGTTCCACTATTGCTGGCAGGTACTTTCGTTGAGTGGTTCGGTGCAGTCATAACAATAGCTATGGTTGGGTTAACGCGCAGTGTGTTGGGTGCAATGCTTTCAGGTATGGCAACAGTCTTTGTTTGTCGTCTTTTTTTTGGTTAGATATGGATATGACATTACAGTGTATAATTGTTTGGTTTTTGAAGTGGTATTTATAACTGAATTGTTCTATCTTTTTTTTAGGTGTTTGATGGGTGAGAAATGATATTTAATAGTCAATCACGATGGGGGTCGGTAGCGCAATGTTTGCATTGGTTGATTGCAGTCATGATTTATTTTTCGATCATAACCGGACTTTTATGGTGGTTGAGAAAATACACACATGTTGGTGTGGGTGTGATCTCTAATCATAAAACTGTTGGATTAGCCATTTTAGCATTGGTAATAATGCGCCTTATTTGGCGTTGGACTAATCGATTGCCCCAGTCGCATGATTCCTTGTCGACTTATCAGACTATTTTAATACGAGCGAGTCATTGGTTAATTCTAATGTTGATTGTCATTATGCCTGTGTCAGGTTGGATGATGTCAACGGCCTCCGGTTATAAGACGAGTATCATCTTTACTAAAGTCTCAATGCCTTTTGTACAGAAGAGCGTGCCCTTAGCTAAAGTTACAACTCTCATTCATCACTGGGCTGGTTGGGTACTTTTGGCTTCAGTGATGATTCATGCTTTTGTAGCTTATTGGCATCATTGGGTGAGAAAAGATCCTTCATTGATTAGAATGTTACCGAGAGTGATTGCAAGAAAAATTCCCTTGAATACAAAAAAGTAATATTCAAATAGGCTTATGAAGGATGAATGATTATTTAGTATCGAAACAAATACCCGATTGTTATTTATTTCCAAATTTCGTAGATTTAGACTTGTCTGAGCGATTAATGACAGAGGTGTTGTCACTTCCTTTGGAGCAGGAAACGTTTAAGGTGTTTGGTAAGGATATTACCGTTCCTCGTGAGTCTATTTGGATGGCCGACGCAGGTTGTACGTATCGATATTCGGGTGTTACACGTCTTCCGCATCCTTGGTCTCCAGTAGTTGGTCTTTTACATGACCGTATTCTCAAAAAATTGCCAGGTTTGAATTCGGTGTTAATCAATGTCTACCGTCATGGTGATCATTATATGGGTTATCATCAAGACAACGAGCCTGAGATTAACGCTTCTTGTGGTATATTTTCAGTGAGTCTTGGGCAGTCACGTGATTTTTTATTTAAGTCAGTGAAAGATAAAAAGAACATTATCAAGTTAACTTTGAGTAATGGTGATGGTTTATATATGGGGCCAGTCACTATAAAGGAATGGTTACACGCTTTACCAAAAAGGAAGCGGGCTACACAACTTCGAATAAACTTAACTTTTAGGGCTATTTTTATTTAAACAGCATCTTAATACTGAGTTATGTCTATCTATTGTTTGATATTTGTCGCGACTTCTTTTTGAGCTGCTGTTACCCAATCTCTAAAAGTAGGCTCTGCGTTGAGTCGGGCAATCATAATCCCGCCGATTAATCGCCCTGCTTGAACATCGCTCTTCCAGTGCGCACCACATATAATACGACTTTCACCGTAATCATAACCTCGTTGAAGTATCTCAACGGATCGTTTTGGGTTAATTTCAGCCAGTGCCAGTGCTGTGGCCCATCCGATGGTGGTGTGGCCTGAAGGATAGCTGCCATCGGTGATGAGAAATGGCTCATCTTGTTTATTGCAGCTGTTGTGTTGGTATTTTACAAACGGTCGCTGTCGTTGATAGTGTTCTTTTACCGGTATGGTAAATAGGTGTTGATCCCAAACAATTTCTTGCAGAATTCGATACGTATAAGGCGTTGTTTTAGGTGATATAGTGGTGCCGAAAGCGGCATCAAAGCGTCTAGCTAATGGCATAACGTTACTCCAATTTTCATAATCCAAAAGACTATCTAAACGAGCAGTCTCCCAACGTTTGGTATCTTTGGAAGTATAACCGAGCTTATAAGCAGCTTTATCTGCATCGAATGCTGGATCGTTTTCTTTGGGTGGCGCGGGTAATATGGTTACAAGGTTGGGTGTTGTGCTTTGTGTGAGTAGATGGTCGATTGGTTTTGATATTTTCGCTGCCAATCCATTGGCGCTAACAATAAGCAGTAGAGCAAATAGAACAGGTGTATTTTTATTGAGCATTGCTTAAGATCCCTTTATCGACTCGTTTTAATGGTATTTAATATACTTTCTCTGTTTGTATCTGACAATAATTTAAGCAAATAAAGCATAATGACATACAGTAGCTTGTTGGAAGAACATATCTCAAGTTTTAATTTTTTCTTAACTTAACATTATCCAATTTTTGCGTTAATTTCGTTGTCCTAAAAAATTGACGGGTTATTTCAATGCCAAAACATAATTCTTCTAGTACCCAATGTCCTATTCAGAACATTTTGAGACACATTAATGACCCTCAAGTGATGCTGCCTACGGTGTTCTGTTCACTAGCAGTACTTTATGCTGTAAACCCTAGTGTTTGTAACTCAGTCGGTGCTGGAGTCAGTGATCTTTTCCAGGCGATAGGCGAGGGTTTGGATGATGCGTTCATGGATGGCTTCTCTCATTATATCAATCTTGGTGCATATCTTTAGGGTTACTCAATTAACCACTGAGATTGGTGGAGCTTATTTTTGAATGCTTTTCAAGCTACGCCATTGATATTTTATAGTTTTTATTAGTAGGGCTTCATCATGCTAAATTCGACAACTATACCAGGCTTAAAGGATCCTCTTTTGTCACCATCTTCATTGTTGGATTCAGGGGTTAGTTCTAGCTTAGTGTCGCGTAATTCTTCAGATTCTTTGAGTTCTTTTGTAACAGCGCGAAGTCATGTCTCGGAAGAGGATAGTCAAGGGTGGGGAGGCTGGATTAGCGTTCAAGTTAACTCTTTTTTTGATCGTTGGCGTGCTCCATTAAGCTCTAGGTATGGTGACTTATTAAGTGGCGAAGCAATAACATCTGAGGATGATGATTCTACAATTGAAGAGGGTCCTTCTTCTCGATTACCATTGCCTGAATGGGTTATACCTTTATTTAATGTATTGAAAGAAACTGTTGGAGAGCGTCAAAGCCAAATCAGTGACCGTCAGCAAAGACTATTCTTTAACCCAAAGACAGGAGAAACTGCGTGGCAATGTGTCGATGACGTCACAGATGGTCTGATGGAGCATAAGCCTATGACCAGTTTTTATGAG
>DMFG01000008.1:0-2589 GCA_003450655.1 Coxiellaceae bacterium
TTAAAATCCCTCGAGGGCAACCTCGTGCCGGTTCGACTCCGGCCCCGGGCACCACCTTTTCTTCAATTGATATTAAGTAGTCTTCTGTGACGTAAGGTCATGACTTATCACATTATATCCAGTATAGTGAGCGCATGAAGACACCATTAAGTTTATTTATCGGCTGGCGATATACGCGAGCCAAACGCAGAAATCAATTCATATCCTTTATTTCACTGGCTTCTATGCTAGGGATTGCTTTAGGTATTACAGTTTTAATTACGGTTTTATCTGTGATGAATGGTTTTGACAATCAAATTCGTACGCGTTTCTTTGCGCTCATTCCTCAGGTCACGGTATTCACTTCTTTGAACCAATCTCCTAATGCGATAAAGGCTCTGCAGGCGTCGTTAATTAAATTGCCGGAGGTGGTTGGTATTTCTCCATACGTGAGCGGCAATGGCTTGTTGATGGAGCGAGGCCGCTTTAATGGTCTGCAGCTTTTGGGTGTTGATCCTACTAAAGAGTCTCAAACCTCACGCATCGCAGAAAAAATCAAATTGGGTAGTTTATCCAGTTTGCAGGCAGGGAAGTATCATGTGATCTTGGGGCAAACATTAGCTAATCAGTTAGGGATTCGTTTGGGTGACTCTGTTAATATTTTCACACCTCAGTTTAATTTAACATTAGCAGGTGCATTTCCTCGTCATCGGCAGTTTACAGTAACCGGTATTTTTCATGCCAGTGATGGTTTTGGGTTTGACTCATCCATGGCGTACATTAATATTGATGATGCTGCTGTATTACTAAAAGGCAGTCAAGGTACACGCGGCTACCATCTTAAGTTAACCAGTATTTATCAGGCACAATCTGTCACGCATCAATTGCAGCATGAGATGCCTTTAGGTTTTATGGTCAGTAACTGGAGTCAGTCTGCAGGTGCTTTGTTCAGTGCATTGCAAATGGAAAAAACCATGATGTTCGTTATTCTGCTATTAATCATCGCTGTGGCTGTTTTTAATTTAGTATCAACCTTAGTCATGGTGGTTAATGATAAGCGCTCTGATATTGCGATATTACGAACCATTGGGGCAACACCTGCTATGATTTTGCGCACTTTCATTTGCCAAGGTGCCATTGTCGGGTTCATGGGAACGCTCCTGGGTATATTAGGTGGTGTGATCTTATCGTTGAATGTAACAGCATTAACTAATTGGATTCAGCGTGTTCTGGGTGTGCAGTTGATTTCTTCCAAAGTGTATTGGGTTGACTATCTGCCTTCATCTTTGCAAGTTGGCGATGTTGTACATGTGTCATTGCTCGCTTTTGGGTTGAGTATATTAGCAACGTTGTATCCAGCTTGGATGGCCTTTAGGACACAGCCCGCGGAGGCTTTGCGATATGAGTGATCAACATCAGTCGATTTTAGAATGTAAAGGTTTATGTAAGCGCTTTGAAGACGCGGGTCGTATCGTCGATGTTTTTTCTGACATTAATCTAACAATAAAAGCAGGTGAATGTGTTGGAATTTTAGGCGTTTCTGGTGCGGGTAAAAGTACCTTTCTACACTTGTTAGGGGGGTTAGACACTCCTACATCTGGTGAAGTGTTGTTGGCTGGTCGTAGCGTAGCTTCCATGAAAGAGCGTGCAAAGAGTCAGTTTAGGAATAATCATCTTGGTTTTATCTATCAGTTTCACCATTTACTGCCTGAATTTAATGCGCTAGAAAATGTTTGTATGCCGCTTTGGGTTAAAGGCGTGTCAAAGCGCAGTGCAAAACAGCAAGCTTCGGAACTGATTGATCGAGTAGGCCTAAGTCAGCGGATGACTCACCGTGTAGCAGAGCTGTCTGGAGGGGAGCGTCAACGCATAGCTATCGCAAGAGCTTTAGTGACAAAGCCTTCTTGCGTGTTGGCAGATGAGCCAACGGGGAATCTCGATGCGGAAACGGCAGAGCAAGTGTTTAACTTGATGTTGCAACTTAATAAAACTCTACAGACTAGTTTTGTCATCGTGACTCATAATAAACAACTTACGACGCAAATGGATCGCGCATTACTCTTAAAGGACGGAGGGTTGTCAACTTACTCATTAGGAGAGTCTTCCTGAATACAACCGTAGAATCTTTTATTGATCGTCACCGCGGTGGCGAACGAGTCATTATTGTTAATGTCACTTTTCCTCAATTCTCGCTGAATCACTCGTTAGACGAGTGCACGGAGTTGGCATTATCCGCAGGTCTTGATATCTTAACGCATCTTTCCGCAAAGCGAGTTGCGCCTCACCCAAAATCATTTATTGGTTCCGGTAAGGTTGAAGAGCTGGCAGCTGAAGTAGAGGCGCTTTGTGCTGAGTTGGTTTTATTTAATCATGAATTGGCGCCAGCGCAAGGTCGAAACTTAGAAAAGTACTTGCAGTGTCGTGTCATTGATCGCACAGAACTCATCCTAGATATTTTTGCACAACGTGCGCGTAGTTTTGAAGGTAAGTTACAAGTAGAGCTTGCTCAATTACAGCATTTAAGTTCTTGTTTGGTGAGAGGGTGGACGCATTTAGAGCGACAAAAAGGTGGTATTGGGTTAAGGGGGCCTGGTGAAACTCAGTTAGAAA
>DMFG01000008.1:2886-3096 GCA_003450655.1 Coxiellaceae bacterium
GCCTGGTGAAACTCAGTTAGAAACTGATCGTCGCTTACTCGCTATGCGAATTAAATCCATCAAGAAACGTTTAGTGAAAGTTTCTTCGCAAAGGAAGCAAAGTCGACAGTCGCGTCGTAAGTCGTCGGTTCCTACTGTTGCTCTGGTGGGTTATACCAATGCAGGTAAATCCACTTTATTTAATCGGTTAACTGATGCTTCTGTTTATGC
>DMFG01000008.1:3481-3611 GCA_003450655.1 Coxiellaceae bacterium
GAGGTTGTGCTAGCAGACACGGTGGGTTTTATTCGAGACCTACCTCATGATCTTATTGCTGCATTTCATGCGACATTAGAAGAGGTGTGTGAGGCGGATTTGTTGCTTCATGTTATCGATGTGCATCATG
>DMFG01000200.1 GCA_003450655.1 Coxiellaceae bacterium
CTAGCGCTTTACGAAACGCTACACCACGAGGCTCTGATTTTACAAACCATTTAAAGATGTTCAGTGTGCTCAGTGCTCGTAGAGATTTTGATTGGCTGCCGAGTAATTGGCGAGTCAGTGTATATCCTAGAAGGGTAATGATAATGCGAGTTGCACGAAAAAATTGGGGGGGTGTGATCATGATGTTTCACCTGATTGCAGTTGTAAACGTTGAATGCGCGCTTCTAAACGCTCAGTGTCTTGTTTGAGTACAGCGATATCTAAATAGAGTTG
Source organism: Coxiellaceae bacterium (assembly GCA_003450655.1). Taxonomy (GTDB): domain Bacteria; phylum Pseudomonadota; class Gammaproteobacteria; order Coxiellales; family Coxiellaceae; genus UBA9148. Next base: position 274 of record DMFG01000200.1, read on the forward strand.
CTCGATATCTTCTGTTGTAGGTAAGTAGCGCGCTTCATGAAAGACATAGTCTTTGACGGTATGTTTTAGTTGCCCAACGATACGACACGCCACGTTTTTTAATTGTTTTGTATGATAGGTAATCTGGTGAGCTAGGGTATCGCCAGTCAATTGAGCTAAGTGGGCTTCCCAGTCGATATGGATATGCTTAAACAGTGTGCTTAATTTTTCAGCGATGGCTAAATCGCCACTGACAGTCATCTTGTTTTGGAATACAGCTGATTGGCTGCCTTTATTCATTGCAACGATTAAGAAGCTGGGAAGTGTACCGCTTATAATGGTATTAGCGGGTTCATCGTGTTCCTCTAACACGGCAATATGGTTTTCTTGAAAGGATAAAAAGAATGCAGTTTGCAGGTCAGTAAATTCAATTTTAATGAGCTTACCCTGTAATGGAGCGAGAGCTGTATGAATAGAAGGGTCGAGTGTCAGGCAGCGGTTAATGGCGGCTTCTAACCCAGAGAGTACCAGTGTTTTCATTAGTATTTCATTCCTTTATGGAGAGCTACGATACCCCCAGATAAATTATGGTAGCTGCAATTTTCAAATCCGGCAGTTTCCATCATGCCTTGAAGGGTGTTTTGATCAGGATGTTTTCGTATAGATTCAGCCAGATATTGATAGCTAGCTTTGTCATTTGCAATCCATTCGCCCATACGGGGTAAGCATTGAAAAGAGTAGGTGTCATAGAGTTTCTTTAGGGCTGGGAAGATGGGTTGCGAAAATTCTAAGATCAGTAATCGACCACCGGGTGCTAGGGAGTCAAACATGGATTTCAATGCTTGTTGTTTATCAGTGACGTTGCGTAAACCAAAACTGATAATGATGCGATCAAAATAGTGTTCTGGAAAAGGAAGGTTTTCTGCATTAGCCTGTACAATTTTAATGCGATTAATGTGACCAGAATCCATCAGGCGTTGAGCAGCAACATCTAGCATAGCTTGATTAATATCAGCCAGGATAACTTCGCCGCTATCACCCACTTTGTCGCTGATTTTTTTTGCCAGGTCACCAGTGCCACCAGCAAGATCAAGGACACGATGGCCTTTTTGGAATGCGCCATGTTGAATCGCAATGTGCTTCCAGGCGCGGTGCAATCCAAAGGACATGACATCATTCATAATGTCATAGCGAGAAGCAACGGAGGAGAAAACCTCGGCAACTTTACTGGCTTTTTCTGAGGCAGGTATATCTTGGTACCCAAAATGTGTGGTTTCTTCTTGTTTCATGTGCGTTATGATAACGGAAAGCATTAGTGCCATAAAGTAAAAAATAGCCCCATGACTTGTATCGGTGATGTGTTGTGTGGAGAGGAGATGCCACGGTATAATGCTGAACTTTAAGATAGATAGACAGAGAGACCAATATGAAACATCCTTTGTTAAGTGATTTGGGCAATAAGATTCAAGAGCTCAAAGAGCAAGGTTTATACAAAGCCGAGCGTACGATTACTTCTCCACAAGAAGCGAACATCACGGTTAAACCATCTAAGTCCGTATTGAATTTTTGTGCTAATAACTATTTAGGGCTGAGTAATGATTCACGATTAATTCAGGCTGCCAAAGATGGTTTGGATCAGTTTGGTTTTGGTCTGTCCTCTGTGCGTTTTATTTGTGGCACGCAGTCTGTTCATAAGGAGTTAGAGTCCGCTTTAAGTGAATTTTTAAAAACAGAAGATACAATACTGTACCCATCCTGTTTTGATGCCAATGGTGGTTTATTTGAAACCTTGCTGACAGCTGAAGACGCGATCATTAGTGATGCGCTCAATCACGCCAGCATTATTGACGGAGTTCGTTTATGTAAAGCGAAGCGATTTCGATACAAAAATAATGATATGGATGATTTGCGTGTTCAATTAGAGGCGGCAAAAGCAGCTGGTGTTAGGCACACATTGATTGTGACTGATGGCGTGTTTTCAATGGATGGTATTATTGCCAACCTGAAAGGGATTTGTGATTTAGCAGATGAATTTGGTGCATTAGTCATGGTCGATGATTGTCATGCGACAGGATTTCTTGGTGAGCATGGTCGTGGCAGTATTGAATACTGCGGTGTTGAAGGGCGTGTGGACATTATCACAGGAACCTTAGGTAAAGCACTTGGAGGTGCATCGGGTGGGTACACAGCGGCAAGGGCCGAAATTGTTGAATGGTTGCGTAATCGTTCACGCCCCTATTTATTTTCCAATACGCTAGCGCCTATGATTGCACAAGCTTCTTTGGAAACACTCAAACTGTTGAATGGCTCTGAGGGCGTAACATTAAGACAGCAGCTAAAAGATAATAGCGCCTATTTTCGTCAACAAATGACACAAGCAGGGTTTAATTTAGTACCCGGAGAGCATCCTATTATTCCAGTCATGTTAGGCGATGCAGTATTGGCCTCGAAGATGGCGGATGAGTTATTAGCTGAAGGTTTATACGTTGTCGGCTTTTCTTATCCGGTTGTCCCTATGGATCAAGCACGTATTCGTGTGCAAATTTCAGCAGCACATACTCGAGAGCAGATTGAGCAGGCTGTAGCTTTATTCGTGAAAGTAGGTCGTCAGTTAGGCGTTGTTGAGTAATCATAACTAAGACCTGAGAGTCAAACATGAAAGTATTATCAAAGTTACATGCGGAACCTGGATTGTGGATGACAGATGTGGACATACCTACCTGTCAAACAAACGAGGTGCTGATTAAGATTAAGCAAACAGCCATTTGTGGAACGGATTTACACATTTATCAGTGGGATGATTGGGCTCAAAAAACTATTCCTGTACCCATGCATGTTGGGCATGAGTTCGTTGGTGAGGTGGTTGAGATAGGTTCTTCTGTTACTGGTATTACGGTTGGAGAGCGCGTATCAGGTGAGGGGCACATCACTTGCGGAAATTGTCGCAATTGTCGTGCAGGCCATCGTCACTTGTGTCGTAATACGTTAGGAATTGGTGTTCATCTGCCAGGTGCGTTCGCAGAGTATTTAGTGTTACCTGCGACGAATGTCTGTCCATTACCTGATCATATCAGTGATGAGATGGCTGCCATACTAGATCCTTTTGGTAATGCGGTACATACGGCATTAGCCTTTAATTTAGTGGGTGAAGACGTGTTAATCACAGGCGCCGGTCCGGTTGGCTTGATGGCGGCGGCCATTGCAAAACATGTGGGTGCATTACGAGTTGCGATTACTGATATGAATCCAAAACGATTAGCATTAGCTGAGCAGATGGGCGCGACACTTGCAGTTCACCCTGGAAACATGAATTTGCCATCCGCTATGGAGTCACTGGGGATGAAAGAGGGGTTTGATGTTGCCATGGAAATGTCAGGAAGTTCGCATGCTTTTACTGATATGGTTCATGTCATGAACAATGGTGGTCGGATTGCTTTTCTGGGAATTCCACCTCAGCCATTTGAAACAGACTGGTCCTCGATTGTTTTTAAAGGCATTACGATTCAGGGTATCTACGGTAGACGCATGTTTGAGACCTGGTATAAGGGTATGGCCATGCTACAGTCTGGATTAGATGTGAGTGCCGTGATTACCGATCACTTTCCTGTGGATGACTATAAAGCTGCTTTTCAGCGCGCTTTATCGGGTGACGCTGGAAAAGTCATTTTACATTGGTCCGAATAGGCTAAAGTTATTTTCTTTTAAAGCCTTCAGTTATTTATAAAGGTAAACGTATGTCGTACGCAATTTTAGTCACCTGTCCTCGTAACATGGAGTATTTGTTAGAAGAGGAGTTATCTTCGCTGGGAGTGACAGTGGATCGTGTTTCACCACTGGGTGTATTTGCTCAAGTGGATTTAAGATCAATGTATCAAGTGTGTTTATGGTCACGACTAGCTAACCGTATTCTGTTGCCTTTATTTAAAGGTGAGGTCAATGATGTCGCAGCGCTCAGTCAATTGTGTACTCAGTTTGATTGGTCTAACGTGTTTTCAGTTGATCGCTCGATCGCGATTGATTATTACGGTGAGTCACGATTTGTCAAAAACACCATGTATGGTGCGCAACTGGTTAAAGATGCGATTGTTGATTATTTCAAACCAACGGGTCAGCGTCCTAGTGTTGATAAGCAAAACCCTGATATTCGGTTACAAGCGCATTGGCGTCGTGGTGTATTAACCGTTAGTTTAGATGTTGTGGGTTATAGTTTACATCAACGCGGTTATCGCCAACAAACAGGACGTGCGCCACTAAAAGAAAACCTTGCAGCGGCTATGTTACTTCGTGCTGGTTGGCCTGCGATATCAGAACAAGGCGGTGCATTCGTTGATCCTTTTTGTGGATCTGGCACCTTGTTGATTGAAGCCGCATTAATAGCGGGTAACCGAGCTCCTGGATTATTCCGTGAAGATCAGTCATTGATGTATTGGAAAGGGCACGATCGTGATTTATGGGAAACCATTAGGCAAGAAGCCGTTTCGGCACAGAAACCAATATCTAATACATTTTATGGGTTTGACCAAGATGCAAAGATGATCGCATTAACACAGTCTTGTGTGAATCAATTAGGCTTTGATCAACAGGTTATTTTAAAGCAGCAGCCAATCACCGCATTACCGACCTTACCATCGCCAGGTTTAATGGTCAGTAATCCGCCTTACGGAGAACGCTTAGACAGTATCGAGCGTTTACTGCCTGTGTATCAAGCATTAGGGAGAGGATTGCATGAGCAGTGTCAAGGCTATCAGGCTGCTATCTTAACCACAGAGCCACTATTAGCGAAGGCGATCGGATTAAAATCACACAAGCAGTACCATTTTTTTAATGGCCCATTAAAAACGTCATTGTATTGCATCGATATGACACCTGATAACCAGTACCGTTCTTCTGATGCGCAACAATTGAGTGAGGCTGAGACGGGATTATTGAATCGGTTAAATAAAAATAAAAAACGCTTGTCACGTTGGTTAAAAAAAGGCGTGACTAACTGTTATCGTTTATATGATGCTGATTTACCGGAATATGCATTTGCCGTTGATGTCTATGATGACTGGGTGCATGTGCAGGAATATAAGCCACCAAAATCGATTCCTGAGCATAAAGCTCAACAACGTGTGCTCGATATGTTAAAAGTCTTACCGCGAGTATTGGATATTCCTGCTAAGCATTTGGTATTGAAGCAACGTCAACGCCAAAAGGGTGCGCAGCAATATCAACCTTTAGCGCGTGATAAAAAAACACACGTGGTGCAAGAGGGGCGTGCAAAGATTCAAGTTAATTTACACGATTACTTAGACACGGGTTTGTTTTTGGATCATCGTCGTCTTCGTTTGTTATTCGCAGACTCGCTTGCGGGCAAAAGATTATTGAATTGTTTTTGTTATACCGGTGTCTTTAGTTTGCAGGCAGCATTAGGCGGCGCGATAACCTGTAATGTTGACTTATCAAAAACCTACTTGCAGTGGGCGAAAAATAATTTTCAGTTAAATCAATTACCGATCAATCAGCACCAATTTATTCAAGCCGACTGCTTAACATGGTTGAAGCAGGATCATGGTCAACAGTTTGATGTGGTTTTATTAGCCCCGCCGAGTTTTTCGAATTCAAAACGCATGGAGCAGGTGCTCGATGTTCAACGTGACCATGTTACCTTAATTGACTGCGGTATGAAGCACTTGGTTGAGGGTGGGGTATTATATTTTTCAACTAACTTGCAATCCTTCCGGTTAGATGAGGTCGTTACCACGAATTACCGCGTTGAGGATATTACGTATCAAACAGTGGATGAAGATTTTAATCGACCGAGAAAGCCTCATCAATGTTTAAAAATACAAAAAAACTAACACAGTCTGTGAGGGTTGTTTCATAGCGTGAAACACTATTAAATAGTGAGCAGTAGGAGTCAATCATTAAGGAAGATGTTATGAGTCAAGAATCTCGCTGTCCAGTGATGCATGGGGCAATGACCCGCCAAGGTGATGAACGAACATCCAATAAAGATTGGTGGCCAAATCAATTAAATCTTTCTATTTTGCATCAGCATTCACAAGCGTCTAATCCTCTCGAAGCATCCTTTAATTATCGTGAGGCCTTTGAGAGCTTGGATTACTTTGCTCTTAAAGAGGATTTGACGCGTTTAATGACCGATTCCCAGTCCTGGTGGCCGGCGGATTATGGGCATTATGGTCCTTTTTTTATTCGTATGACATGGCATGCTGCCGGTACTTATCGAACAGCTGATGGACGTGGTGGCGGCGGTACTGGTGCACAACGTTTTGCACCTTTAAATAGCTGGCCAGATAACGGTAACCTAGATAAAGCGCGACGCTTGCTGTGGCCAATCAAACAAAAGTATGGGCAGAAAATCAGTTGGGCTGACTTATTAATATTGGCAGGTAATGTGGCTATTGAATCCATGGGTGGTTATACCATCGGGTTTAGTGGTGGACGAGAAGATATTTGGGCTCCTGAAGAAGATATCTATTGGGGGCTAGAGAAAGACTGGTTAGCTAATCAGCGATACCGTGGTGATCGTGAATTGGATTTGCCATTGGCTGCGGTACAAATGGGATTAATTTATGTGAACCCTGAAGGTCCTGATGGCAACCCAGATCCTGTAGCGAGCGCGCGAGACATTCGTGAGACCTTTGCTCGAATGGCAATGAACGATGAAGAAACAGTTGCCTTAACAGCAGGTGGTCATAC
>DMFG01000076.1 GCA_003450655.1 Coxiellaceae bacterium
ACGAGCAATAGCTTCACTTTGATTACGTTCTTCCGCTTTAACACCAGGATAAGCCCCCGGCGTATCAATAAACGTAATTACAGGCAATGCAAAACGCTCAGCTAATTTCATTAAACGCAGCGCTTTATGAAAACTTTGAGGGGTTGGCATACCAAAATTACGTTCCACTTTCTCTTTCGTGGCACGTCCTTTTTGATGACCAATCACCATCACAGGATCACCCTCCAAGCGAGCAATACCCCCTACAATAGAAGCACCTTGATCTGAATTTCGGTCTCCATGCAATTCCACCCAATCATCAAAGATATGGTCAATGTAATCTTTGGTATAAGGACGCAGTGGGTGACGCGCCAATGACACAATATTATGTGCTGTTAAATTAGAAAATATGGATTCAGTAAGCGACTTACTTTTCTCTTTCAGCTGAATAAGTTCTTTAGTCATACTAACGCCCTGACCAGAGCTAATTCGCTTCAATTCCTCAATTTTCTGCTCTAATTCAGCGATAGGCTGTTCAAAATCCAAGTAATCAATGTTCATGGGGAAATACTCCGAGAAATCAATATAACCTATTGATTTTTATATTGTTAACAAAATCACATCACCAAAGCCTATGACTCTTAGGGCTATCCATATCCCTAGAGAAGCGTGACTAATATAGCAAATTCAATGGATAGTGCAATCGCCCTTAATCAACAGCTATGGCAAACGACTTAATTGCTGAATTAACTCAGGAGATATATTTTTTAATTGGCGCGAACCTCTTGTAACCTTAGATATACTCGTTTTAAGTTGCTTAGCAATTTCTCTTTGCGATAACTCCCCATTAAGTAACGCTTTAACCACATTGACTCGCAATGATAACGCTGACAACTCTTCTGGTGTAAAAAAACAATCAAACAAAGCAATCAAATCCACCTCCGTCTCTGCCTTAGACAGCATAGTGAAAAATCGTTTCAATCCAAGATGCTCTTGCTCATTCATGCCATCTACCCTCCTCGAAATATCACTCAACACTCACTGACGAAACCTCAGCAGCCACATAAAACCACTCGCCATTAATGCACTCAAACCGACTCTTTTCCGTCATAACGCACAATTGACCCTGCTCAATATAGCGCACCTCAAATGTAACTGTTCCCACTCGTGAAAAAGCATCAACCGAAGATACATCCATCACGCTTAATGATTGCCAAACCACTGACTGAGCCCACCGTTTAGCTGATCGCGCACAAAAATCTCGTCGAGCATCACCCGCAACAGTTCTATCTATGTAATCAATGTCTGAGCGAGTATACGCCGTATAACGTGAACGCATTAACATCTCAGGAGTTTGTGCTCGCACCCCCCCTTCAATCATTCGCCCACAACACATTACATATTGACAGTCACTTCCACAGGGGCAACCCTCTTGGAACATCATTAAGCTCCCCACAACTGATCAATCATCAACTGCAATGTAGTTTGATTACGAAATGCATTAATATCTAAACGATAAACCACTTGCACTTGTCGGCAATCGTAATTAGGCCAAAGTTTTAAATCAACATTAAAACAAATCGCAGATATTGGATATTGCCCATCGGGATGCTGCAACGTTAACTTCAAATGATGCCCCCCTACTAAGCGCTGCTCAATGACATCGAACACACCATCAAAAACAGGCTCAGGAAAAGCCTGCCCCCAAGGACCTGAATGGCGTAACAAATGTGCCATATCCAATGTCAGATCATGAGAAGACAGCACACCATCAGTTAGCCATTTCTTTTGAAAAATATTGGGATCAGCCATCTCTGCAACGACCCGATTAAAGCACTCGGTAAATTCATTGAGTTGCCGCTCATGAATACTCAGCCCTGCAGCCATCGCATGACCACCAAACTTTATAATCAAGTCAGCATTTATGGCATCCATTCTAGCTAATACATCTCGCAGATTTAATCCAGGAATAGAACGGCCAGAACCCTTCAATGTGCCATCACCCACCGAAGCAAACGCAATAACAGGATAGTGCGTCTTATCTTTAATCCGCGAAGCAACCAGTCCAACTACACCTTGATGCCAACTATCTTCATATAATGTCAGTGCGCATGCAGACTCATCTGCGAGCGATAAACGCTCAACAATAGCTATTGCCTCTTGTTTCATCTGCTGCTCGATTAACTTACGATCAACATTGAGCTGATCCAACTGCTCAGCAATATCACGCGCACGCGCGGCATCTTGTGTTAACAAACACTCAATACCCAAAGACATATCATCTAAGCGCCCTGCTGCATTCAAACGTGGTGCAATCGCAAACCCAAAATCTGAGGTTAACAATGTTGCTGCTTCACGTTTAGAAACATTAATTAATGCCTGTAACCCAGGACGAACTGGAAACTGTCGAATACGCGCTAACCCTTGATGCACTAAAACACGGTTATTTTTATCTAAAGGCACCAAATCAGCGACCGTACCTAATGCAACAAGGTCTAAATAGTCACTCATTTTAGGGCAAGCAATCTGTTGCTGGTCAAACCACCCATTATCTTTAAGCCCTGATCGCAAAGCGACCATGACATAAAAAATGACACCTACACCTGCCAAAGCGGTACTAGGAAACTTATCTTCTGGCAAACTAGGATTAATTAAAATACAGTCTTCCGGTAACACTTCCCCTGGCAAGTGATGATCGGTTACTAATACATCAATGCCCAACTCACGCGCACGTGCCACACCTGCAACACTGGAAATTCCATTATCTACTGTAACGATCAAGTCTGGTGACGACTGATGCGCAACATCAACAATCTCAGGAGACAAACCATAACCATAATCAAAACGATTAGGCACCAGGTAATCGACATCCTTCGCCCCCATAGCTCGTAACGCTAACACTGCAAGTGTAGTGCTCGTAGCGCCATCGACATCAAAGTCACCGACAATTAATATACGCTCACCACCTGCCAACGCTTGCATCAAACGTGCAACCGCCTGATTAATATTCAATAAATCATCAAACGGTAACAGTTGTGATAAACCATATTCCATAGTTTCTGGGTCTACCACATTTCGAGCACTCAAGATCCGCTGTAATACAGGTGGGAATTGAGATAATGAGGTCAAATCGCCAATCGATCGGTGTTCAATAACAGTACTCATAACATATTTCCTATCACTTGAAGGCAACCATAGTATAGTAATCACAGTCCGCTTTACAGCCACGCCACTGGCCGATAGACTCTTTTAACTAAAATCACTCACTCAACATTAATTTCATGAAAACCTTACCACCATTCCCAGTCCTAACTATCAACGAACGCATCTCTTTACGCGAACACGCACCTACTGATGCCGAAGCATTTTTTAACTATTACACTCACCCCAAAGTCACAGAGTTTAATATTGCAGCGCCAACACCCAAAACCTTACAAGAAGCTAAAGAAGAAGTAATGTATTGTCGCAGCCTATACTATCAACGCCAAGGCATCTACTGGGCTATTTGCGAGCAATCTAACCCCGTAATGATCGGAGCAATCGGCATTCATCTTCGCAGCCAACATCACGGCGAAATCCACTATGATCTTGACGTCAACTATTGGAATCACGGCATCATGACACAAGCTATGGAAATAGCTATCACCTACTGCTTTGAACAAATGAACCTCACAACATTAGAAGCACGCACACTCAAAGCTAATATTGCATCTATCCGCATATTGGAAAAACTGGGCTTTCAACATGATCACTGTATTGAAAAATACACTTCTTACACTGGCCAACAATACACCATTGAAGTATACCAATTGCATCATGAATAATATCTATGCGGGCAATTTATTCCATATTGGCACGTTGTCGACTCAGTAAAGAGTCTAGACCTTCCTTTGGAGATACACCCTGATATAAAATACGATAAACCTGCTGTGTAATCGGTAGCTCAACACTGAGTGCTTCACCCAGAGCTAATAATTGACGTGTATTGGGTAACCCTTCCACTTCTCCACCAACCGAGGCCTGAGCATCTTGAATGGAAACACCCTGCCCAATAGCCAAGCCAAAACGACGATTACGTGACTGATTATCAGAACAGG
>DMFG01000016.1 GCA_003450655.1 Coxiellaceae bacterium
ATTGGTGTATGAGAATCTATCATGAATAAAGTCACTACTATTGGGTCGATAGTGTCGTTAATGACTGTTTTGTCGAGTGTCAGTTTTGCAGATGCGCCTGCTGTTGATGCCACTGCTGCACCACAAACAGCTGTTGTGCAATCATCAGGTAAGCATCATTGGTATGATGGCCCATTGACGCAAAATGCCCCTCAGCAACAAGTGGGCGCTCAAGTGCCAATGGCTACTTCTGCAGATGCACAATCTGAGTTGGTGTTACCTTCGGTGTCATCGGTTCAATCGGATTCAGGTGTCACCCCTACGCTAGCAGCAACCGATGCCGTTGAGTTACCGCAACCTCCTGTGCAGGCATTACCACCTGTGGAGAATTTGTCTGAAACGTCAGTGTCATCAGTCACTCCGCCTCCTGAGCAAACTATTCACCAAGCGAGTGATGCAGCTTACCCAACACACTCATCGGCCTGGCCTGCTCAGCAGGCAGCGTCACATCAGTCGATAACTGTGTCGTCGACTGCGTCAGACTCTAGTGCATTGAATCAACAGGTTCGCCGATTAAATCAGCAACTACAGAATTTAATTGCGATGAATTTACCGCAACAAGTCGCCGATATGCAGCAACAAATTCAGCAGCTCACGGGTTTGTTGGAAGAAGAGCAGCACGAAATAGCTGCTCTGAAAGAACAGCAAAAAGTCTATTATAAAGATTTAGATGCTCGTATAACCCAGGGTAGCGGCCAGTCAGACACATCAACAACTAGCGTTGCGACAGTAAATTCGAATACACAGGCGATGACTGACGTTGCGGAATATCAGCGCGCTTCTCAATATTTGTCTAACAAACAATATGATCAGGCACGTTCAGCCTATCAGCAATACCTAACCGATTATCCAAAAGGTCAGTTTGTTGCGAATGCACATTATTGGTTAGGCGAATTGAATTTACTCAGGAAGAATAATGCAGCAGCATTATCCGAGTTTTCAACCGTAGTGAAGCAATACCCTGCGTCATCCAAACGTCCTGATGCCGAATATAAAATAGCTTCTATTCAAATGAATACTGGCCATGTTGCTGATGCTAAGCAGGGGTTTCAAGCTATTCAAAAGCACTACCCGAAAAGTACAGCAGCACAGCTTGCTGCAATACAACTTAAAAAAATAGCTGTTATACAAAGTGGTTGATGTAACTTCACTGCGCATTACGGAAATTTTTTATTCATTACAGGGAGAGTCAAGCACCGTTGGGTATCCAACGGTGTTCGTGCGTTTGACCGGTTGCCCATTGCGCTGTGTGTATTGTGATAGTGCTTATGCCTTTAAAGGTGGTAAGCGCTTTACGATAACGGAGGTGTTAAGCGAGGTTGCTGCGTATCAACCTAAGTATGTCACTGTTACTGGGGGCGAGCCATTAGCTCAGCCTGCCTGTATTGAGTTATTAAAGCAGCTTTGTGATGCCGGTTATTTTGTTTCAATTGAAACTAGCGGAGCTCTAGATATTAGTCCGATTGATCAGCGTGTGATGACGGTAATGGATTGGAAAACACCCGAGTCTGGAGAAATGCATCGTAACCGACAAGAGAATGTAAAATATCTTAAATCCATGGATCAAGTGAAATATGTGATTAGTTCGCGAGAGGATTATGAATGGTCTAAGTCTTCAATGATTGAGCATGGTTTTGTCGATCGATGTGATGTGCTATTTTCACCCGTCTATGAAAAATTACAACCGCAGCATTTAGCAGATTGGATTGTGGATGATCGTCTACCTGTTCGTTTTCAATTTCAATTACATAAGTTGCTCTGGAATGATGAGCCAGGTCGATAACACGAGAAGTATTATGAGTGGATTAACTAAAGTTGGAAAAAAAATCGCCCATTACATGAGTAAGGCAATTGCTGATTATAAGCTGATTGAAAAAGGTGATCGTGTGATGATCTGTTTGTCAGGCGGTAAGGATTCCTTTACGTTGCTACGACTGCTGAATCATTTGCGAGTCGAATGCCATAATAAGTTTGAGTTGTTCTCATACACGCTTGATCAAACACAGCCAGGTTGGAATGATCAAGCTTTACGTGAATGGCTTGACAATCATCGAATTCCTTATGAGATCGAAACACGAAATACTTATCAGGTGGTCAAAGAAAAAATCCCAGAAGGTAAAACCTATTGTTCGCTGTGTTCACGACTGCGTCGTGGGAATATCTACCGGTATGCTGAAGAGCATGGTTTTACAAAAGTGGCGTTAGGGCATCATCGTGATGATCTGATTGAAACACTAATGATGTCGATTTTATACGGCGGCCAAGTTCGTTCTATGCCACCAAAATTGCTTACCGATAATAAAAAGAATGTAGTCATTCGCCCTATGGTTTATGTGCAAGAAGCGGATATTAAAATCTTTGCTGATGAACAACAATTTCCGATTATTCCTTGTAATTTGTGCGGCTCTCAAGATAATTTGGCGCGAGTACGGGTTAAGCGTTGGATTCAACAAATGGCGGAACAAAATCCAAAAATCCCTAGTAATATGCTGCATGCTTTACAGAGTGTTCAGCCATCACAGCTCATGGATAAAAAATTATGGGATTTTCAGTCTTTGGGTGAAGACGCAGTACTGGATTGTTACTCATAGCTTTGTTTTAAAGTATCGAATATAACACCAAGGTTTTTCAAAACACGGTGTTTTATCAATTATATCTCCAGCAATCTAGTCTATTGTCGTCAGTTTGTGATGATTTGTCCAAATAATGATAGTCGCAAGGTCTTATCCTGATCACAATAAGTTCTTTATAAAGCTGACTCCTGGGGTTGCTCAAATGAGAGAGAAACAAAAAATAAGGCCGGTTGATCGAGATTCTGATAATGTTGATAACCTAAAAAAAAGCCTAAAGTTCGAAGGTGGTAAACTGATTGTGGAAGATAAGTTTTCAATACTCACTAAAAGCGGGGTATTGTTCCACGAATTGAGTGCTTTGTCTCATTTGCTATTAAGCTCTGATATAAGCGATTTCATTGCTTTAATCAATGCAGTAATTGATAGAGTGAGTGACCATGAGGCAGTTGAGCTTGAAACAATCGAGCCAAAAGAAGAGTGTCAGGAAACATCACCTCAAAAAAATATTATAGTATTTGATACAGTGAGTGAACTTGAGGCTGATGAGATTCATCAAAAGGGAATAAATGAAGGGTCTCATGAAGCACTACCACAAAAAAGAATTCAGCTATCAACCTGGTTTATCAATCTAATGGTGCTTCCTATTTGGGGAAGTGCATATACATACGATGTTTTTAAAATTTTCAAAGTAGTTTGTACGGATTGTGATACACCACCACTTAATTTGATACAAAATATTTTCTCGTCAACAAGCCGTGATGGTTATCAAGAAAAATTTATTTTATTAATGCAGTTACTGATTGGTTATCGTGAAGATTATAATAATGACGATGTCGAACTAAATCAATTTTTCAAATTTTTCTACTCCCGTCGTCACCAATACAGTTGTGTGGATCGTTGCTTACTTGAAAATAATCATGCAGAGATACTTAGTTATGCGTTAGAGAAAGCATCCTATTTAGAGGAATCTAAAGAACGGTTGTATAAGGTATTAAGGTTTATCGAAAAGAGTACTTCGATCAATTTAAATGAAGAAGGTCGCGCGGATCTATTCCCTAAGTTGATCACTATCATGGATTTTGTTTTATTAAAAAAATATGATGATCTAATTGATTTTGATAATCTCGAGATAAATGAAGAGGAATCAAAATATCCACTGAAAGTTGTTAATTGTATTTATAATCGATTAACTTCGAAAGATCATAGTAATGATATTACGACTGCCGTCACTCCTATATAAATTAGATTGAATTAATGGTGTAGTTGTTCGATTATAAGGTAATTTTATCGGACCTAAACAAGATAATCAGCTATTTTTTATAAATATCAGTTCGGACAATGTTCGCGATGCGATAATAATATTATCAACGTATTCTGCTAGACAAAAGCACATCTTGAAAGCTCACTGAGCTGACTAAATTTAATGGTAATGCTTGTAATTAGTGCAGTTGCAGATGTGCACTGATTAGTCTAATAATTATTTAATAATTTTTTATCTTGATGGAGTGTTGATTATCTAATGGATCTCTTTGTCGTATCTAAAAATATAGTAACATCACGTTGTGTCGAAATATATTGATACGTCATTTCAAGGAGAAGAAAATGAAAAAAAAATCATGGTTGTATTAGCTGTTGGTATGGTTGCTGGTGGAGTTACTTCATGTGCAAAGTCTGATAATGCCTCATCAGCCGCTCGTTCATCAAGCGTCCCGAAGACTTGTCAGGGGACTGATT
Source organism: Coxiellaceae bacterium (assembly GCA_003450655.1). Taxonomy (GTDB): domain Bacteria; phylum Pseudomonadota; class Gammaproteobacteria; order Coxiellales; family Coxiellaceae; genus UBA9148. The sequence goes on from DMFG01000016.1 coordinate 4,347, forward strand.
GTCACTGCGGATGTCAGGCAGCTTAGTTTCGTAATTAGTTAGTATCTTATATGGCATGGGTTGATGTGCCTTCCATTAACCCATCTTTGGAAGGTGGCCGGGTCTTGATTTACCAGCGATGGTATGCAGGGTGATCAGGTTTAACAATGACAAATGTTCCAATGCATTCATCACATAGTTGATCATTGGCTAATAGCTCTCCCCTGATGGTCGCCGTTTTATTTGTGAGTGTCTCACAATAAGCTTTTAGTATGAGTTCGCGATCAAGCGGTGTTGGTCGTTTTAATTTAATAGTGTATTCGCTTGTCACTGTACACGGTGGTGAATCAAGTTGTTGATCTTGCATTAAATACCAACAAGCAGCCCAGTTACAGTGACAGTCCAGTAACGTACCAATAATGCCACCGTTAAGAACCCCTGGAAAAGCATGATGGTGTGGTTGTGGTTTATAGCGTGCAATGACGTATCCATCTTTGACAAAACTCTCAAGTTGTAGACCTTTTTCATTGGCAGGTCCGCAACCATAGCAGATACTCTTCTTCGCAAATTGACGCTGTAAGCTGTATTGATGTTTCATGTTATTCACTATACCGTTTTGCCGATAAAAATCGATATCTTTTATAGTTGATTCTGAGGTCTTGAAAATAGCTTAATGTAACCCTATTTAATATCTATAGAGATTAATCAAATAAGTAGGTGCCATTATGAGAATGGATAAATTAACCACGTCATTACAAATGGCTTTAGGCGATGCTCAGTCTACTGCTATCGGTAAGGAGCATCAATTCATAGAGCCAGTTCATGTTATTCAGGCTTTATTACAGCAATCTCAGAGCTCTGTGTCATCGTTGCTGATGCAATCTGGGGTATCTATGCCTCAATTAATTGAGGCGATTGATACAGCAATAGATCGTTTGCCACAGGTGCAAGGTGGAGCAGCAGGCGAGGTTCATATTTCTCGTGATTGTGGGCGATTGCTTAACGTTGCTGATCAACTGGCTCAGCAGTCTAAGGATCAATACATCTCTGTTGAGTGGTTTATTTTAGCAGCTGCTAAGGATAAATCTGCTATCGGTGACATCATGCGAGATTCCGGCGTTGATGTTAATCGGTTACGCACGGCAATTGATATTATCAGACAGGGGGAGTCAGTCTCTGATCCATCAGCAGATACTGCACGTGAAGCATTGAAAAAATACACCGTCGATATGACCGAACAAGCTGAACTGGGTCAATTAGACCCTGTGATTGGTCGAGATGACGAAATACGTCGAACTATCCAAGTACTTCAGCGCCGTACAAAAAATAATCCTGTATTGATGGGTGAGCCAGGTGTTGGTAAAACAGCGATTATAGAAGGTCTTGCACAGCGTATTGTGAATGGTGAAGTACCTGAAGGTATGCGCAATAAGCGATTATTAGCATTAGATATGGCGTCATTAATTGCTGGAGCAAAATTTCGAGGTGAGTTTGAGGAACGTTTGAAAGCAGTGTTAAAAGATGTGTCTAAACAAGCGGGTCAGGTGATTCTGTTTATTGATGAGTTACATACCATGGTTGGTGCTGGAAAAGCTGATGGCGCGATGGATGCCGGTAATATGCTTAAGCCAGCGCTTGCGAGAGGAGAGCTGCATTGTGTCGGGGCAACCACGTTAGATGAATATCGGCAGTATATCGAAAAAGATGCAGCACTAGAGCGTCGGTTTCAGAAGGTGTTGGTTGATGAGCCAACCGTTGAGGATACCATTGCTATTTTACGAGGACTTAAAGAACGTTATGAAGTGCATCATGGTGTTGATATCACTGATCCGGCTATTGTTGCTGCTGCTACCTTATCGCATCGTTATATCACCGATCGTAACTTACCTGATAAAGCGATAGATTTAATCGATGAAGCTGCTAGTCAGTTGCGAATGGAAATGGATTCAAAGCCGGTTGATTTAGATCGTTTAGAGCGTCGCTTAATTCAATATAAAATCGAGCGCGAGGCTTTGCGTAAAGAATCAGACGATGCCTCTCAGCAACGCTTAGCAGATTTAGAAGAAGATATCGTGTCACATGAGCGTGAGTATGCTGATTTAGAGTCTATATGGTTGGCGGAAAAGGCCTCTTTACAGGGATCCTCACAGCTTAAAGAAGCGTTGGAGCATGCAAAGATAGAGTTAGAGGCAGCTCGACGTGCTACTGATTTAGGGCGTATGTCTGAGTTACAATATGGCATTATTCCAAAGCTCGAGCAGCAATTGATTGATGCGCAAAAAGCTTCAGACGAGATTCAAGAACATCAACTTTTACGCAATAAAGTCACCGATGAAGAGATTGCAGAAACTGTATCGAAATGGACACAGATACCTGTTGCAAAAATGTTGGAGTCTGAAAAGCAAAAATTATTACAGTTAGAGGAAGTGTTGCATCAGCGTGTGATCGGTCAAGATGAAGCGATTACAGCTGTTTCAAACGCCATTCGACGTTCTCGAGCAGGGCTGTCTGATCCTAATCGGCCTGTCGGATCTTTTTTATTTTTAGGCCCAACAGGTGTTGGAAAAAC
>DMFG01000023.1 GCA_003450655.1 Coxiellaceae bacterium
GAAAGTAAGAGCATCTGTAAAAAAGATTTGCCGAAACTGTAAAGTTGTTCGTCGTAATCGTGTAGTTCGTATTATCTGTAAGGATAAGCGACACAAGCAACGACAAGGTTAGTTTCTACTCTTATTGATATTTGCAAATAAGAGAGAAGCGATTTTTGGACTAACTATCTGATAATTAGTCTAATAATTTTGGTGATATCCCACCAAAAGTTTAAGGGTGTGAACTAAGAATCACATAAATTGATTAATATTTGACCTTTTTAGGTCAAGTGACCGTTTAAATATAATGATTGGAGACTTTTATGGCTGCACGTGTCGCCGGTGTTAACATTCCAATGCACAAGCATACCCATATTGCTTTACGTGCTATTTTTGGTATTGGCCCAACAAGATCCCTTGAGATTTGTGAGGCTTCAGGTATTAAGCCTGATACAAAGGTATCTACTTTAAGTGAAGCTGAACTGGATTTACTTCGAGCAGAAGTTGCTAAGTTTACTGTTGAAGGTAACTTACGTCGCGAAGTATCAATGAATATTAAAAGAAAGATGGATATTGGTAGTTACCAAGGCCGTCGTTTAAGAGCTGGACTTCCTGTTAGAGGGCAACGGACTAAAACCAATGCTCGTACTCGCAAAGGAAAGCGCAAGCCGATTAGAAATTAATCTTTATTAGAATGCATTAGGATATACGATTATGGCGAAAAAACGCGAAATTGTCTCAGAAGGTGTAGCTCATATTAAAGCTACTTTTAATAATACGCTGATCACAATCACGACTTTAAGTGGTGATGCATTGTGCTCTTGTAGTGCTGGTGAGTGTGGTTTTAAAGGAGCCCGTAAAGGAACTCCATTTGCTGCACAACAAGCTGCAGAAAAAGCGGCAGCAAAAGCCAAAGAAATGTTTCAAATGAAACGTGCTGCTGTCATGGTCAATGGACCTGGACCTGGGCGTGATTCAGCGATGCGCGGAATCTCTTCGGTTTTAACCGTGACTAAGCTTGTGGATACTACCACAGTGACACATAACGGTTGCCGTCCTAAAAAGAAACGTCGAGTTTAGTGGAGAATAAATAATATGGGTAGATATCTTGGACCAAAATGTCGTTTATCACGTCGTGAAAAAACAGACCTTCAACTAAAAAGTGGTGTACGTGGTGTTGATTCTAAATGTAATCTTGAACGCACTCCAGGCCAGCATTGGTCTCGCCGAGGTCGCACCACAGATTATGGTTTACAGTTGCGTATGAAGCAAATGATTCGCCGTTACTATGGTGTTATGGAAAAGCCTTTTCGTAAGTACTATCAAGCAGCTGATGGTCAAAAAGGTTCAACGGGTGATAACTTATTAAAGTTATTGGAATTACGTTTAGATAACTTAGTCTATCGTATGGGTTTTGCTGCCACACGTGCTGAAGCTCGTCAGCTAGTATCCCATAAATCCATTTTGGTGAATGGTTCAGTGGTTAACGTTCCATCTTATCAAGCTGCGAAAGACGATGTGGTAGAAATCCGTAGTAAGGCAAAAGGTCAAATGCGTATTAAAGCAGCAATGGATCTTGCTAAACAAAGGACTACTGTTTCATGGGTAAATACCGATGAAAAAGCCCTTAAAGGTACTGTGTTGGACCTGCCAGAAGTGGCTGAACTTCCTGCTGAGTTCAAAGTGAACTTGGTTGTCGAGCTATATTCTAAGTAGAGGTAATTGTTATGTCTTTTTCATTGAATCATTTATGTAAGCCAACAGCGAATACGACTAAGTTTGACGTTATTTCTGAGCGTCACTCAAAGATCACCTTGGAGCCTTTTGAGAGTGGCTTAGGATATACATTAGGAAATGCGCTTCGTCGTATCTTATTATCCTCTATGCCTGGTGCCGCTGTCGTTGAAGTATCTATCGAGGGTGTTGATCATGAATATTCTTCATTGCCTGGTTTGCGTGAAGATATTATTGACGTTCTGATGAACTTAAAAGGCATTGCTTTTATGTGTCATGATCGTGATGAAGTTACGTTGACCTTGAAAAAGAACACCATTGGTCCGATCACTGCGGCAGATATTGAGTTAGAGCATGATGTCGAAATAGCAAATCCGGATCACCTGATTGGTCATTTAACACAAGAAATTGATTTTCATATGACTTTAAAAGTTATGGTGGGAATGGGTTATCAACCAGCATTAACACGTATGCTTGATGCGGATGATGAGCCTGCAACTTTGGGTACGCTTAAGTTAGATGCTACTTTCACACCGGTTAAGCGCGTTGCTTATCAGGTTGAAAACACTCGTGTTGAAAACCGTACTAATCTAGACAAATTAATTATCGATCTAGAAACTGATGGTACCTTAGATCCAGAGGCTGCTATACGTCAGGCAGCTACTATCTTACAGTTTCAACTATCTGCTTTTGCTGATATTCAGCAGCAATCTGTCTCATCTCAGTCAGATGCTTCCAGTGATATTGATCCTTTATTACTGCGTCCTGTCGACGATCTTGAGCTGACTGTTCGTGCTGCTAATTGTTTAAAAGCTGAAAACATCTATTACATCGGAGATCTTGTTCAGCGTAGTGAAAATGATTTATTGAAAACACCTAACTTGGGTAAAAAGTCATTAACTGAAATTAAAGCTGTTTTAGCTCAACGTGGGCTAAACCTTGGTGTTGTCATCGATGTATGGCCGCCAGAAGAGCTTTCTAACTAATTATTGTAGGGGTTTGTTATGCATCACCGTATTGCTGGTCGCCAGCTAAATAGAAATAGTTCTCATAGAAAAGCTATGTATCGCAACATGGCTTGTTCATTGATTCAATCAGAACTGATTAAAACCACAACGCCAAAGGCAAAAGAGTTACGTCGATTCTTGGAGCCACTGATTACTTTGTCTAAAAATGATAGCGTTGCTAATCGTCGTTTGGCATTTGCTCGTTTACGTGACGACGCTGCTGTTGCAAAACTATTTACAAAATTAGGTCCTCGTCACCAAGATCGTCCTGGTGGTTATTTGCGTCTTTTAAAGTGTGGCTATCGCGCTGGTGATAAGGCTCAGATGTGCTATGTTGAAATTACCGATCGTCGTGATCAAGAGTAAACTCTTTTGCTGATGTGTTAAAAAAGCGACCTTTTGGTCGCTT
>DMFG01000021.1 GCA_003450655.1 Coxiellaceae bacterium
CGTTGACCATAGACTAACGGACGAATGCCTTGCGCATCGCGAAAAGCTAACAAGCCATGACCATTAATCATAGCTACTGACGCAAAGGCACCTTCTAATCGCGCATAGACCATACGCATGGCTAACAATAACTGCTGCGGATTAAAGTGAGACTGCGTGGTTTGCTGTAACTCATACGCCAATACATTTAACATGACTTCTGAGTCTGAACAGGTATTTAAATGTCGATGATCGGTTTCTGATAATTCTTTTGTGAGTGCCTGCGTGTTGGTCAAGTTACCATTATGCACCACACCTAAACCGTAGGGTGAATTCACATAGAAAGGCTGCGCTTCAGTAACACTATCGGTACCTGCTGTTGGATAACGGACGTGCCCAATACCCATATTACCTTTTAACGCTAACATGTGCTTTTCGCGGATTGCGTCACGAACAAGGCCATTGGATTTACGCAAATACATACGCTGCTGATCACACGTCATGATGCCCGCAGCATCTTGCCCACGATGTTGAACAATCGTCAAAGCATCGTATAACATTTGATTGACACGTGTTTGCGCTAAAATGCCAACCACACCACACATTATGCTGACTCTGTATGTTCTGCGATTAGCTGATGTGCCGAAGCTACGCCATTTAAAACGCGCTCCTTATGATCGGCCCAACGCGAAACATCAATCACATCATCCGGAATAAAATGCTGAATCCACTGTTCTGGTTTATTTAATGCTGTCTTCATCGCTGAATCAACAAACCAATACGAATGAGCAAAAGAGGTCACATTCACCAGCATGACCATCAACGTTGTGACTAACACGCCTCGAACAAAACCAAACACCAGACCAAGAGGACGATCTAAAATACCAATGCCTGTAATAGTCGCAATGCCTTTCGAAACCTTAGTCAGCAACCAGCCCACTAATAAGACTGCAACGACGATCACAATAAAGGCTACAATGTATGCCGCAACTGATGACGTAATCCAAGAAAATAGACTATGTGCAACCGCAGAAGAAAACTTTAATGCGAGCCCGATCCCTAACACCCAACTACACAGTGAAATAGCTTCCCGTAAAAAACCCCGAAAAAAACTCACTAATACCGATATCGCAATAACACCGAGTAAAATCGCATCAAACCATGTTGAATGAAAAGCACTTACTGTATCCATCAGACCGCTCCTGTTTTAGCCCGCATAGGAATCCCTCGCAAGCCGTTCTCTGTTAATAATGCTTCCAATGCCTGATCGATATCATGACGATCTGACATTGGCCCCACATAGACGCGATTGAGTGTAACACCATTTTGTGATGTTTGTTGACGAAAATAAGCCTGATAACCCTGAGCTTTTAGTTGAGCAACTAACCGTTCTGCATTGGCTTGTTGTTTAAACGTTGCTAACTGGATCACCCAAGCCTCAGTCAAAGCCGCCTCTGCTGAACCTGACTGATCAGGCTGAGTCAGATTATGATCTTCTGCGTCAGATGATACCAACGGTTGAGCAGGCAACACTGCGTGTGAGCTCAGCTTGTCATTCACGGCCGCTTTCTGATTGCTTAAAACATCCGGCGATACCGTTACAGCCGATGATGGCCAGTCAATGGTCGCAACAACCGGTGGCCTTCCCGTTTCAGAAGCACGCCAAACAAACGGCGCCCCCAAAGACACGATAATCACTAAAACAATCAAACCAATGATTCGGTACTTTATGTTTTCATGCATGCAAGCTCTCCTTCAAACACATCACTGCTCTTGACTTCTGCAACCGTCTTAAACGAACCACACACTAATACCGCCTCATCTTGAAAACCCTGTATATCCTCTATAGCTTGAGTGAATGCCTCTGTTACAGAAGGATAAAGCGTGTAGCAACACCGCTGATCAGTTAATGCATCGGTGATGGGCTCTGACGTCTCGATAAAGGCATCTTTTTTGGTTACAAAAGAGGGGAACATTGGTGCAACATACCACCGCTTCACTAAGGGTCTTAATAACTCCACCATACCTTCGATATCTTTTCCTTCTGCACAAGCAAAAACAGCATGATACTTCTGTGATCTAATAGAACTTAGCTGCTCAACAAGTGCTTTTACCGCATCTGGGTTATGTGCCACATCTAAAATCACAGGGACACCCTGCAACCTATGTTGTTCAAAGCGCCCTGGTAACTCAATGGACCGCAAGCCCTGCCGAACTGTTTCTATAGTGACAGGCAATACTGATTGCAAACTATCCACTGCTTGCAAAGCACAAGCAGCATTATCCAAACGCACTGTAGGTAGTGGCAAGTGGCTGTACTGTTGAGTCATAGAGTGCCACCCCCAAATCTGATTTGAATCATCACATTCAACACGAAAATCCTGATTAATTTGCAACAAATCAGCACCCACGGTATTTGCTGTTTCGCTAATCGACGCTGGTGGATTTGGGTCGCCAGAAATCACTGGACATCCCTGACGCATAATACCCGCTTTTTCACGAGCAATTGTATAGCGGTCGTTACCTAAGAATTCGGTATGGTCTAATCCAATAGACGTAATAATAGACACGTCAGCGTTAATGATATTGACAGCATCTAAACGGCCACCCATTCCTACCTCTAAAATTAATACATCTAATCCTGAATGCTGAAAAATTTGGAGAGCCGCTAAGGTGAAAAACTCAAAAAAACTCAATGTAACATTGCTGCGTGCTTGCTCAACAATATCAAATGCAACGAGAAGTTCATCATCAGCTACCTGTTGCTGATTGACTCGAATACGCTCGTTTATCGACATTAACCCTGGCGAAGTATAAGCCCCAACACAATACCCTGCTGCAGAATAAATTGATTCCAACGATGCAACACAAGAACCTTTTCCATTAGTGCCCGCCACAGTAATGACAGGACACTGAAAAGCTAATAGATCCATTTGACGGGCCACGGTCAGGATACGATCTAAAGAAAGTTCAATACGCTTACTGTGTAAATGAGCAATATGATCAATCCATGACTGTAATGTCTTCACAGCTATTCCTACTCGTCGGCGACTGAAGGATTATCGTTAATAATATCATTGCTTGCTTTAGGGGCAGGCAAATGTAAAAAAGCTGCCAATAATGTTGCTACTCTTGCCCTCATATGACGACGATCAACGATCATATCGACCGCACCATGTGATAAAAGAAATTCACTGCGCTGAAAACCTTCTGGTAATTCTTCACGAATGGTTTGTTGAATCACACGAGGACCTGAAAAACCAATCAAGGCTTTAGGTTCGGCAATAATGACATCTCCCAGTGTTGCTAAGCTGGCTGACACACCACCCATGGTTGGATCACACAACACAGAAATAAAGGGTAATGAAGCTTCAGATAACTTAGCTAATACCGCTGAGGTTTTAGCCATTTGAAATAAAGAAAATACCCCTTCTTGCATGCGCGCACCACCGCTGGTTGCAAAACACACTAAAGGAACATCAGCTTTCATTGCTGCCTGGGCCGCAATCACAAAACGATCACCTACCGCACTACTCATGGTGCCGCCTATAAAACCAAAATCAAAGGCACAAGCAACCAGAGGAATACCCTGCACCTTCCCTTCCATGACTACTAACGCCTCATCTTCTTGTGATGATTTTTTAGCTGCTGACAAACGATCACGGTATTTTTTGGTATCTTTAAATTTCAAATGATCCGTTGCCTGAACATGTTGAGCTAATTCAGTTGCTCCTGAATCCATGAAGTAGCTCAACCGTTTACGAGCGCCAATCCGAACATGGTGAGAGCACTTAGGACATACATTTTGATTCTTTTCGAGATCTGATGCATACAACATCGACAAACAGGCTGGACACTTTGACCAAACACCTTCAGGTACACCCTTTGTTTTCACTGTGGAAATTTTAGGTAAAATTCTTGTAAACCAACTCACTGAACAATCCTCATCATAATCCTGAAATTATCAAGCCCCGATCATACCAAAAGATCGGGCAAAAAGAAGGGACCTATGGGCGCATCGGGCACATTAAACGCCTCTGGGTAATCCACTTTCACTAAATACAAGCCATGCGGTGCAATGGTTTGAGCCGCCGCCTTACGATCTCGAGCCTCTAACACAGTAGACACCCATTCAACTGGCTGACGATTCGATCCTACTTGCACTAAAACACCAACAATATTACGCACCATATGCAACAAAAATGCATTTGCTTCCAGCTCGATAATCAGCATATGACGCTGTCGTAAAATACTAATTTCTTTGATATGTCGCACTGGGCTTTTTGATTGACAACCGGCTCCTCGGAAGGAACTAAAATCATGCTCACCCACTAAACACATTGACGCATCTCGCATAGCTTGATCGTCTAAGGTAGTGTGATACCAGCCAACGGCATGACGCAAAATACCTGGGCGAACTGGATAGTTATAGAGTAAATAACGATATCGACGAGATACTGCAGAAAATCGCGCATGAAAATCCAAAGGGACTTCTTGTGCCCATAGCACCGTAATATCTTGTGGCAGGTTGCTGTTGGCACCAAACACCCACGCATGATCAGTGCGGTCTGCATCGGTGTCGAAATGTATAATCTGCCCCGTTGCGTGTACCCGCGCATCAGTTCGACCTGCACACGTCACTAACACGGGGTGATGTGCAACCTGCGATAATGCCTTCTCGACCATCAGCTGCACTGTGATTAAATCCTCAGGACTGTCCTGACGCTGCCAACCATGATAGCGAGCACCATCATAACGAACACACAATGCATAGCGTTTTCTAGTCATGTTTATTCTCTTCTGATTCAGATAATGATTGCATCAAAACTTTTGCTTGTGCGACATAATCAGGATTTTTACTCGCTAGTATCTCCCCTAACACCTCACGTGCCTGCACTGCATCACCCATTTGCACATAAGCTCGCGCTAAATCCAGTTTAGCGGGCATAGCCTCTTCTGTACTCATAAAATCATATTCTTCATCTAACTCTCCCGCTCCTGATGATCGAGCAGCATGATGGCGAGCCGACCAAATGCTGTAGATATTTAACAGTAGCAGCAGTACAACAACGCCACTTAACGCGAACAACCAGGGTTTCCATGCCTGAACCATTTTGGTATTTGCTCCAGCAACCGGTGAAGGTGCTGTGCTTGTATCAGAAGATGAATCACCCATCTGATTAATGACCAACTGCATTTGTTGCATAGCCTTTGTCATGCTTGCAAGCTTTTTCTCTAATTGTCGATTTTGCTGAGACACAGCTGTCAAACGATCACTTAACTGCTGTTGAGTTGAGTTTGTCATCTGAGCTAAACGAACAATTTGTGCCTGCAAGGCTTGAAAATTGGCGGATGCCGAAGTAGGAACTGCGGACGTCACAGCAGGTGAAGGCATTGTAGAAGCATTTACTGTGGATTTGGCTTTTTGCTCAATCTCACGAATATTCGCCATTTGAGCGGCTTCTTCTTCTGATGACATCTGATTCGATGAATTTGGCGAATCTGATGATGCAGATTGACCGGCGCTATCCGCTGATGCATCGGAGCTTGACGTCGAATCATTGGCTGACGTAGTAGGGTCATCCCCTGCTGCATGAAAAGCTTGCGGTGTGGTTGGTGGATTGAGCTGATTTAACAGGTTATTTTGCCCATAAACCAACCCAACCCCGGAAAAGATAAAAATTGTTTTAATAACAACAAGTAACGTCCTATTCATAATCATCCTGTGAGTCAATATGTTCTATCCGATCGTAATATAACAAAAGTTAGACCAAGCTTCATCTTTCCGATAAAATGCACAACCCAAACACAACATGAGCACTTCATGAGCAAATCACCACGCCCTGTACTCACCACAACCATTGAACGCTTAAGCCATGAAGCACGCGGCATAGCACAGATTGATGGAAAGACTACCTTTATCCGGGATGCCTTACCAGGAGAAACGGTGCGATTCAGCCACACACGTCGACGCGGACGTTTTGATGAAGGCCAAACCCTTGAAGTACTCTCAGCATCACCTGAACGCACCTCACCGAACTGCGCACATTTTGGCACCTGTGGTGGCTGCAGCCTACAACACATGCAACATGATGCTCAAATCTCACACAAAGAAGCGAGCCTTATTAATTTACTACAACACCAAGGCCATGCAGAACCTAAAAGCTGGCTACCCCCCCTGACCAAAAACACATTCGGCTATCGACATAAAGCACGACTCAGTATTCGCTATGTCGCTAAAAAAGGTAAAGTGCTTGTAGGCTTTAGAGAACGCGATGGTCGATTCGTTGCCAACCTAGACAAATGCCACATCTTGCATCCCAGTGTTGGGCTCCACCTATCCGATATCAGTGATTGCTTGCTCACACTTGACGCTCGTAGCAGCATTCCGCAAATTGAAATCGCCATCGGTGACAACACCACGGCATTGATTATCAGACACCTTGAACCACTCTCTACAACAGACCTAGAAAAACTTAAAGCGCTTGCAGAGCAACGCCATTATCGGCTTTACCTACAACCCAAGGGCTCTGACAGCATTCATCTTTACTACCCCACGAACACCTCCCCCCTAATGCAATATAGCCTTAGCGATCACGAACTCACACTGCAGTTTCACCCCAGCCAATTCATTCAAATTAATCCATCAATGAATCAAGCCATGCTTAACCAAGCGATGACACATCTTGAGCTCACACCCAATGATCATGTACTCGATCTATTTTGCGGTATTGGTAACTTTAGCCTACCCATGGCAAAACAGTGCCATCATGTCACGGGTATTGAAGGCGATGACACAGCAGTCTCACAAGCAAGGGCCAATGCCATACACAATCAGCTCAACAACACCACATTTGAAGTCGCTAATTTATTTGAGCCTGACGCAGGGACCCCCTGGATACAACAGCGCTTTGATAAAGTACTTCTAGATCCACCTCGCGCAGGTGCTCAAGAAACCCTTCCCTTATTAAACACATGGCAACCTAAAATCATTGTTTACATCTCTTGCAATCCAGCCACATTGACACGTGATACTGCTATCATACAGTCTCTAGAATACACTCTAAGTAAAGCAGGCATCATGGATATGTTTCCCCACACCCAACACACAGAGGCCATGGCAGTGTTTTATAGGAACTAACACATGACAGACTTAAAAAGATTAAATCACCCTTTCACACAGACAGATATCAACGACTGGCTTACACACGTTTCTAAAAATCACCCTCTACTCAATCACACGCTATTAAAAAAAGCCTGCCAATTTATAGAAACTCATAATGCTGTGACACCAACAGATCATCCGACTGCACAACTAGGCCTAGCAGTAGCTGACATCCTACTCACCATGAACAGTGACACACATAGCATTGTTAGCGCACTTATCCTGCCCACCGTATCTCACCAGCACATCGAATCCTCGGTCATCAGCGAACTTTTTCATCGCAATAT
>DMFG01000064.1:0-418 GCA_003450655.1 Coxiellaceae bacterium
TTCCAGGCCTTAAAGCTGGGTATCGTTGGTGTCTTTGCGTGTTGCGTTGGAAGGAAGCTTGGGAGAATAATGTCGCACCGCCGGTTATTTTAGCGTCTTGTGATTACTCTGCTTTAGAGGTTGTTCCGCTCGATATCTTGAAGCACTACGCCAAGCTCTAGGAATTGATATGTCGAAGCTATCATCTTTTCGTTTTGATAATACCTTTTTAACGTTACCTTCGTGTTTATACACAAAGCTTAAGCTATCACCGGTAGCGTCACCTAACATCATCACCTTTAATCAGGAATTATCGGATAGTTTGGGTTTGAATCTGGATGCCTCATCACCATGCACGGCGGGTATTCTTTCAGGTAACGCATGCCTTCCAGAAGGCGGTTATTTCTCACAAGCCTATGCCGGCCATCAATTTGGTCAT
>DMFG01000064.1:710-1013 GCA_003450655.1 Coxiellaceae bacterium
TGCCGGCCATCAATTTGGTCATCTGACAATATTGGGGGATGGGCGAGCAATGACCTTAGGCGAGCACCTCACTCCTGAACATCAACGTGTCGATATTCAGTTTAAAGGCTCCGGTCCGACACCCTATTCACGACAAGGTGATGGGCGAGCAGGATTAGGTCCAATGTTGCGTGAATACCTAATATCAGAATCCATGCATGCATTGGGTATACCAACCACACGCAGCTTAGCTGTGGTATCAACGGGTGAGACGATTAGGCGGCAACAGGATCTACCTGGCGCAATCCTAACCCGCGTGGCTAC
>DMFG01000064.1:1333-1543 GCA_003450655.1 Coxiellaceae bacterium
TCACATCTACGCGTAGGCTCATTTCAATTTGCAGCATTACAAGACGATTCCAAGGTGCTGAGTGATCTTTTAGATTATACGATTCAAAGACACTACCCTGACAGAGATCTATCATTGAATCCTGCCATAACCCTATTGACGGCCGTGATGGAACAACAGATCGCTTGCGTGGTGGAATGGATGCGGGTTGGGTTTATTCATGGTGTGATG
>DMFG01000064.1:1837-5727 GCA_003450655.1 Coxiellaceae bacterium
GTTGGGTTTATTCATGGTGTGATGAATACGGATAATGTCACGATATCGGGCGAGACAATAGACTATGGCCCGTGTGCGTTTATGGATAGCTATGATCCTGAAACTGTATTGAGCTCCATCGATACTCAAGGACGTTATGCGTTCGACCAACAGCCCATCGTTATGCAGTGGAATATAGCGGTATTTGCGCAGGCATTATTACCGTTGATCGATACTTGCCAAGATACAGCCATTGCAATGGCACAGGCTGTGATTGATCAGTATCCGTCAATCTATCAAGAACGCTGGCTCAACATGATGCGTAAAAAAATCGGTGTGTTTAATGCTCATGATGATGATGGGTTATTGATTGATGATCTGCTGCAATGGATGCATAAGCACCAAGCGGATTTTACCAACACATTCCGCTATCTTTGTCGGCCTGAGGTATCGTCGGATCCACTTTTGTCATCACCCAGTTTTAAACAATGGCATCAACGTTGGATAGCTAGGCAAGTAAAGGATTCTCGTCCGATCGACGATGCTATCGTTTTGATGGACAGCGTTAATCCTTTTGTTATACCGCGTAATCATTATGTAGAACGGGTATTACAAGCGGCTTATGATCAGGATATGACGCCGTTTTATGAGCTTGAATCAGCACTTAAGCAACCTTACCAGCAAGCTAGCGCGATCAGTCAATGGACAGTGCCCCCAACAGATTCAGAGCGAGTTCGGTATACGTTTTGTGGTACGTAACCATGCTCAACGTCACTATCGTATAAGTGTTCCATGTTGATTTTGCCGGTCATTTAATAACCATGATAAGCGTCATATCCAATTATCGTTTATAAGTTGTTAAGCGTATTGCAGTGCTTCGAACAATAACAATGCATCATCATTACATTCAATGATGATGCGGTGAGGTACTTCTCCGTGCTGCATTGGATAAATGATCGCTCTCGGTATCACTATCACTGTCACTACTACTTGGAGGATTGTCTGGATCGAAAAATCTTACACCAAATGGTAATACGTAGTTGGGTCTATGAGGGGGTAGGTCATCAACCGTAATGCTGGTTTCAGTTATGCTCGCTTGAACGGGTGTAGACTCTGGTATTTCATCTTCATAAAACATAAAAGCCTTTGTTGTGCCGCCTAGATCTCTTTGTAGTGGCCCTTGTGCTGCCTGCAATTGATGAATGGATTGTAGAAATACAGATTTTGCTTTTGTGTACTGAGTCTGAACTGAATCACCTTTCATCATGGCTAGGCAGACTTTATCTTGATGAATATTGGGGATGTAGGTTCTACTTTTTATGATTTCTTCTATCCGTTGAGGATCACCTGAGTTTATGTATCTCTTTAGCGTATTTGCTATTTGACGTGGTTTATCTAACGAGTTTTCAATCGCTTGCACCATGGGTTGGCAAGCCTGTCTTTTGTCATGTCGATTCTTATTGGCCTCATCAGGGTATTGAGCCGGAATGGTTCGCATGATGGCTTGCCTTTTTTCCCCACTACAATCGACTAATAGCATCCGAATAGCTTGAAGTTCTTCGGTCTCCTGATGGTCGAGATCAGACAGCGGTAACGATGACCATTGCTGATTCAAAAGTTCTTGAGAAGAGAAAAGACCAAAAAAACTGCCTAGTGGTATATCTAGGTTGTATCGACTGAATGTAGTTACGATATCCTGATGAATGAATTGCTGGATGGTATCTAATACTTCAGTCTCGCGCGGTGTTGTTGCCATGGTTTTGGCTTCATCAATACAATCTAACACTAATGCCATACGATGGATTGTACTAATCTCGGGTAAGGCAAAATTATAGAGATAGGTTGATACGATGCGTTGAAAGTTGATATTGGTTTCTTTTGTGGCGGCTTCCCAAATGGGTGTTAGTGAGTCTAGGAATTTTGGAACCCAGGTGTCATTCAATAATACGCTGAAATTTTCACTATCCAGTTCTTTTTTCCAATGTTGTCGAATAGAGTCAATCAGTGAAGCAGGGGTTATATTACTGACTGAGTCGGTTATAGAAGCTTCTGATGACAGGTGTTGTTCTAGAAATACTGCGCCAAGTGATTGGTAATGTTGTTCTCTAAATTCATGGGTGGCTGTTTGAATCAGCTCATTACATTGTTCAAATCTTAGTGGATGGGTATCTTGAAATGAGGATTTTCTTCTTTTCGGTTGCCCTTGTTTTAATGGCGATGTTCTGTCTTGCATCTCTTTACAACAGCTAATTAACGCCTTTCTAAGAAAGGTTGCGTCCTCTGAATCAAAAAGACTATAGGCATGATTATCAAGATATCGGCAAAGTATTAACTGAATGAGTTGAGTAAAACCTTTATTGAGGTCAAGGTATTTTTCTAAAGGGAGTGATCGGTCAAGCGCACAGTGAAAGTGATCTTTGCATATCTCATGAGTTATTTGGATCATTTGTATTCGATCACTCATTGATACGTTGGGTCCTCGAACATAGTCATCGAGGTACTTTAACTGTTCCAGGATAATAAGGTTCGCACATAGGCTGTGTATTTTCTCATGGCAGCTACTGAGATTGTCTTTTATCAGTAAAATGTAGTGATCTAAATCGTTGAGTAGTGATTGGTGATAAGCTTGAAGTGAGGGTATCGGATGATGAGTTTGTTTTTCTAGAGTGAACTCGTATAGCCGTCCAATGCGACGATAATAAGGGTATCTATTTTGCCACTGTTTGATCTCGGCCTTGAAAGTTTCTGTAGAGTTTATGCTGTAAAAAAAATCCTCTCGAAACAGTTCCGAGTCAAGGTGTTTCATAGATTCCCGATCTAGGTTTTTCAAAGCATTGCTATCAAACGACATGATATTATTTGTCGGACCGGATGCATGTTCAGTAAGTTTCAGTGGGGGAAGACCAGCGTGAACAAGTTGTCTGTTGAGTTGATGGAGTAGTTGCGTCGATAAAGCATGGGATCTAAACAGCTGAATAAAGTGTTCAATCGCCTTAAGCAGTATTTCTGCATGGCGCTGGTGTTTTTGTTGATAGATGCTGTCTCGCAGGAAGTCGATGCGTTCTTGGTAGTGTTCTGGGGTGAATTCTGGCATAGCGTTGTCCTAACAGTAAATTCAATCAAATAATATGGCATATCTTGGGTAAAAAAGCCC
The DNA here is from genome assembly GCA_003450655.1 of Coxiellaceae bacterium. Lineage (GTDB taxonomy): Bacteria > Pseudomonadota > Gammaproteobacteria > Coxiellales > Coxiellaceae > UBA9148. The sequence goes on from DMFG01000064.1 coordinate 4,971, forward strand.
ACTTTTGGTGAATTGATAAATATCTTGAACCAATTATGGATTATATTTATTTGTGTGGTTCTTTAAAGGAATCATTAAAGGTTTTTTTAAGGTTTTATATGTAGATTTAGGTCAATTCATTCATGTTGATAGTTTATCTGTTTTGTTTACTTGCATATGTTTAATTGAAGAGGTTAATAGTGTGGTGCTTAATGATTGCCCTAGTGTGTGTTAGATAAGAGGGGTGAACGCATTAACCTGGTTGTGTTTATTTTTGTTTATGGGTTGGTGTGATGGCGAGGATATTCCTATCTCGTTGAGCCATTCACGTTTAATCATAGTCCATACGTACACTATTTTTATAAGGTTCTATTCTTCGATCATGACGCGCCATGCTCAGTAATCGGTTGTTTTTTTATAGCTTTTTAATGATCTTTTTTGCCATTGAATGAGTGGTTATTATGACTAATCAGCACAGTTTATTGTTATGGTCTATAATGTCAGTGTTGAACATATAGTAAGGAGATCGTGATGTATCACTCGTGCATCATGAGTACTTCGAATAGGTATCTCTAAGGCATTGACTTATTCAATGTCATCATGATTCAGACAAACGTGTTTCGTTGATTGTGTTTACTCAAACTTGCACCGTCGATGGTTTAAAATCATCGGTGGTCGTCAATGATTGCCCCAGAGCACGTTTTAGAAAGAGTAATTGATACAAGCCGCGCGAAAGAAAAAAGCATAAAAAAGCTGACCACAGTGCGACGTTACGCGA
>DMFG01000073.1 GCA_003450655.1 Coxiellaceae bacterium
AGAAGATTATGAGGCATTATTACCATGGAATATTGGTAACCGTCACAGCAACTACAAGTCTGATTAATATCTGTTTCATTGCCTTACCGCAATCTATTTCTTAATGGCATAGCTCATTATAGACTATGATATTCCTCAATGGATGCTACAACACTGTAAGTGCTTAATGAGCCTATGCGATGCCCAACAACCAGGTCTCATGTTGGTGCAATCTGGACTACTTTTTTGTCTTCTTTAAGAAATTGTTAAGCGAGTATTAATATTTCTTTAACATTTATACGTTAAAATTATCCGCATATAAGAATCTATAATAAGCAATTAATTTAAATACGGTGCTTTAAGACATCAGCGAGCTAATTAATTATACCTTAATAGAAAACTTAAATTGAATTGAATACGATGCGTGCAAATTGATGTTTTTGTGTAATCACGGCCGACTCGCGCTATCCATCGTATTGATATTAATCTGACAGAAGACTACATTCTATGCGACATTCGTTACAAAATAAAAATCATTTTGATCATCTCTTTATAAATATTTTCCAACTAGTCAATGCGATTGGTTCAACTGATGACAAGTCTTCACTGACTGAAAAGCAGGCAGAACAAATTTTAGAATTAAGGCAGCTACTTTGTGATTGGGATGAGTCCCATTCTCGCACCGGTCCGGATTCACAGCTTCCATTTGAAATGAATACGGATAACGATGAGGAGATGGGAAAATCAATTCAGTTAGACAAAGACCTTTGTGATGCATGGGATAACAGACCTGACCGATTGGATGATCCAGAGATCTTGGATGTGTTTAATGCAACAAAATTCGAATTAAACAGACTTATTACAGACATTACTGGCCTTTTAAATAAGGGAGATGTCACTCGTACCAATAGATCGCTGTCACAAGGGTCTACTGATGGGACCACTGATAGTGAACTATCAGAAAACAGTCGGGGATCATCACCGCGTCATGATGGTAAGGAAAATAAAGACCAAAGCATGATGGATCCGTAATCATCTCAACATAATGATCCTCAATTACTTAAGTTCCCGAACAATTTTTATTTCGATAACTGTCGTAATCAATACTGGATTTCCCACTCGATCTGGCAGCCTGTCGATACACTATCAGAGGAATTAAAAAAACATTCTGATCCCAATAAATCAGAACAGAATAATAACGCACAGCTAGATGAGAAGCGTGATGGATCTAGTAAGTTTAGACAATTTAAAACATTACAAGAGTTGGATGAAGCATCAGATACAGATGATGAGAATAATGGGTTGGAATATTTCTAACCAGATTTTAATTTTGATCAAACCGAATACAGCTGACAGACTATTAACTTTTACTAACGCCTCACCTTCTCAGGCCAGATCGCCCTGTCTAGAAGAATGGTTGGTCGCGGGCTTGTTACGGTCGATTCCTCCACACTCATCCCCTGTGCAAGGAATCTGTTCTGAACTTTGGTCCGTGGCCGTCTCTATGGTCAAGCGTATGCTCGTCACTGTGCCATATGATTCTCTTTCGTACGGCTCAGGATAGCCATGATGATAACGATCACCTTTCTCTACACCCGCTACCTGATGTCCTGGATTAACGCAATATGGTGAGCAACTCTTATCTTTAGCTGATACCATCCCCCCCCATCAGTCCCACCGCAATTAATTATGCTAATAAGTATTTCATAGTATTTAGCAACTTTTCTTCAATCTGAATGCTCATGAGCAACCCCCCCCATTATGACAATATCCTCCATAAACACAGAATACGTTACCAGTGTAGTAGGTATTACAATTAGTTGAATTAGCCTGACTGCATGATGAAATATTTGTACGACATGCTGCATGTACCCGCATAGTTATTTGTGCAGCTGATATAACTGGTGTCTAACGCACCACCTTCGTAGAACTTATCTGAGGTCGTGCAACCCGTTCAAAAATACTTGCCTGAATATGCAACGTGATTGCATGTATCGAGGGATACTGCAGAATTGATTTTTGGTTTACCATTCTCAAGACTCCCTAGGGTAGTCTGTGAGCGTCACAATTTAAATTATAAAAGAACGTAAATCCATTGAGTTGATTTCTGAAATCAACCACTGCTGGATAAAACCAGATCTTTGTTTGATACAGCTTAATATCACATCAAACTGCTTATTATATGATTCAGTGCCTCTCTTGATGCAACTTCAAGAATGCTGTCATTACCTAATCGGATAATCGCTAAAGGTTCATTGGCGTTAGAGAATGTTACAGGGATGAGTGAATTTTTTTGTTAAATTTTGTGCACCCATATAAAAATTGATGTAGTTAAGTATATTGGCTCGAAAAAGACTGCTTTGCTCTTGCCGTTTTCATTGCAGGATTTAACCCATTCTTACCATTGATCAATCGATATGCTTTCTGCCATATATTATTCCTCGGTTACGCAAACCCAAAGTATGGCTAAGTTAAGTTATTTAGCTAGGGTGTGGTTGCTGTGATGCTCACCTAAGATTGATTCGTGCTGTTTCTCCCTGGTGCATTAAGTACTTACAGTGTTGTAGCGTCCATTGAGGTAATATCACAGCATCAATAATGCTGTCTTTTAATCCTTTTGTTTTTATCAGTGCTTCCCTGAGCGTTCTTATGATGTTTAAATATTATCTTTGCTAGATAGTCAATGATATTTCTATGATAAAAATTGATAATCTTGCTTTGATTCTGAGACAAGAACGTGCCCGGGGAGGCCAATAATGCATATTGAAAACGATCCAAAACTAGCCTTTAAAGATGTCTTAATACGACCAAAACGCAGCAGACTGAGCTCCCGATCAGAAGTTTCATTAGAGCGTCATTTCACCTTTTTACATGCTCAAAAAAAATGGTCTGGCGTTCCTATCATGGCAGCTAATATGGACCATACTGGCACTCATGAAATGGCACAAGCTTTAGCGAAAAATCATCTTATCACAGCGCTCCATAAGTTTTATAGCGTTGAAGAGCAATCAGCATTTTTAACTCATCACCCAGCAGTAAATCAGTTTACTTTTGTTAGCTCTGGCACTTCCGATCAAGACTTTAAAAATCTGTCTGCCGTTATCAACAACACGAATCATGGCTATGTCTGTCTCGATGTCGCCAATGGTTACTCGCAGCATTTTGTTGATTTCGTGAAAAAAGTGAGAGACACATTCCCCGAGCTGGTCATTATGGCAGGGAATGTCGTCACCGGCGAAATGACCGAAGAGCTGATCTTATCAGGTGCGGATATCGTTAAAGTTGGGATTGGCCCAGGATCAGTATGTACAACACGCAAAAAAACGGGGGTTGGTTACCCGCAACTTTCTGCAGTCATAGAATGCTCAGACGCAGCACATGGTGTCAAAGGACTGACATGCTCCGATGGTGGTTGTACAGTTCCTGGAGATGTTGCTAAAGCTTTTGGCGCCGGTGCTGATTTTGTCATGTTAGGTGGTATGCTAGCAGGGCATGATGAATGCAGTGGTGAAGTCCATAAAGAAGACGACGCGCTCTTTAAGCGTTTTTATGGCATGAGCTCTGCTGAAGCCATGCAAAAATATCGCGGTGGCGTTGCTAATTATCGCGCGAGTGAGGGCAAGTCGGTCAATATCCCGTATCGTGGTCCCGTCGAAAAAACCATCATGGATATACTCGGTGGTTTACGATCAACATGCACTTATGTTGGCGCTGTTCGCTTGAAAGAACTTAGTAAGCGCACCACGTTCATCAAAGTGTCTATACAATTAAACGATATATTCCATTCTTTTGAAGTATCTTAATATCACTGCTGTGAAGGGCTGAGGTTTAGTGTGACTGATATCTAGTATTTTATATAATGCCCATGACGGGCTGTAATCGCTAATTATTTGCTACACCAATTAAGTGTCTTTCTCGTGATGATATAAACCATCTGAGTAAATTCATGTGCAATTTTCTATATTAATCCAAGTGCGTCTCGTTCATTGTTATCTGACAGATGAATGGATCCGATGAGGTTAATAGGCTCTGCAGTGACTGTTGGAATTCTGTCTGTTGATTGGGTAGTGTATGCGCCACATCCGCCCGCAATACAACTGGTCACTAAGCACGCACTGGGCAAGATGAGTGATGATGAAATCATAGTGCAGGTAAGAGTTGGTAATATTGACGGGCAGCACCAAGGCACAATGGGTGTGGTAAAGATGGTATGAAACCACTGATTGCTCAGTGTCGATGGTATGCAATGATTGGTAAAGGTTTCTCGTCTATAAAATGAGTTGTCACCACATAGTGGAATAAAACATGTATACAAGCTAAATAAGCAACAGTTGCTGATGATATTTGCTCCAATGGCTAGTGGATTATAAAATGGGCTAATATGAAGAAATGCTGAACATCCCGCTAGCCATAGCTGAGACGACCATTGTGCTAATGGCGTCAGTATGATTGCGGGTATAGCTATCAGCGATACGATGTGGCAGATTTGTACGCAGCAATCATCCTCTTCAAGGTATGAAGGCGCGGTGCCATCATCTGCGCATAGCCAACCAAAATGTGGTCCTATTATGCGATGCCAGATATTGTCAGCTAATGTTGCTGGTCTTCCTAGTCTTACATTAGTATTTCTTTGGTTTTGTCTGTGTGTAACACTAGATACTTGGAGTATCTGATTTGCTATGACTGGACTTATTGCTGAATCTTCTTCTAATAAGCCGGTAGTTATAGGTTGATTATCAATGATCGGCATGACTTAATTTAGAACCTCAACAGTATCGTTATTTTTTCGATGTATTGATGGTAATTATATATTGTCTTTGTTAGGGAAATATTAATTTTTCTTAGAAATATAAGTATGTGCTATAAGTCACTCATAATTTTGAGATTTACGTTTAGGGTAGTGACTCTGTGACGATATAATTCGGACAGGTATTGATCAAATTATAATCATAATATTCCAAGTGCTCTTATGCACGCATGATTCTGTTGTTAGATTATTGAGCTTCTGACAGTTTTATTAAGAGAGTAATCATCATAATAACTAGGATGAGGGTCATTTTTGGCCTACTGCTGTAGGCTATTAGATAGCTATTGCTTATTATGACTCTAGCTATAATAATAGCTAAGTTTTCGATGATAGCGTTAAGTGGGTAGGGTTATTGTACTTGCCTTATTCATTCTTTAGATAATGATGGGTTAACTATGGGTAAGTATTGCCAACACAATGCGCGTTATAAAAAATTGCAGTATTACCTCACTTCATTCTTGCATCAAAAAATCTATCCTCGGGCGCTTAAGCTGCGTTATCAGCAAAGGAGTTATAAGCTTTTAGAAGATCCTCAAGTTGCTCGAAGGTTGTTTAAGCGTGTTAATTATTATTGTAAAATTAATTCTCATTTTGAATTAATCGATGAGTCGTCTATTCCTCAATGTGATCACACTCTCTATCGAACAAACAAAAACGATATATTCTCATTAGATTGTGCCAGTGCTTACCGAATTGATTGTGCACGCTATCTTAGCTGTTTTGCTAAGCCATTTCATTGTCACTTCTTACCAGGTGATATCACACAAATACCTCAGATTCCTGCTTTGTTAAAAAGTCGTCCAATATCTCAAGATGATTCCAATGCTCACTCATGCTTACTCAAGTTAAACAGAATTCGACACTTTAATTTTATACATGACACTATTGCTAATTATGATAAAAAGCCAAAAATTGTTTGGCGCGGCGCTGTTAGTCAGCCGCATAGAAGGCATTTTATTGAAAAGTTCTTCGATCACCCTCTAATGGATGTTGGTCAAACTAATCAACCAGCAGCTAAAGGTTATAAACCTAGGATGAGTATTTCAGAGCAGCTTGGGTACCAATTTATTCTGTCTATAGAGGGGAATGATGTTGCTTCTAATTTGAAATGGGTATTGTCATCACAATCACTGTGTTTTATGACTAAACCCAAGTATGAAACATGGTTTATGGAGGCTGAACTGGTACCAGGCGTGCATTATGTTGAAGTAAAGGATGATTACAGTGACTTGGCTGATAAAGTTCTTTATTACACTAATCATCTTGATGAGGCTGAAGTCATCATTCAGCAAGCCAACCTTTACTGTCAAAAATTCATGAATCAGAATGAAGAAGACTTAATTAATTTTCTAGTATTAGAAAAGTTTTTTCATTGTTCAGGACAGATTGAGTCAGTTTACGCACAGTATTTTGATGAGTAGTTGATCATGCTTATCTGTGATGACCGTCGCGAGCTATTCTCTTATATTGAATAATACGCTTTATACCATGCGATAAATCGTTTGACGCCTTCTTGGATGCGAGTTGATGGTTGGTATGCGCAATCATTCGCAAGATGATCAATGTCAGCTGCTGTTTTAGGCACATCACCTGGTTGGATGGGGAGGTAGTTTATGATGGCTTGTTTGCCAAGTTCGTGTTCTAGTGCTTCTATAAAGTCCATGAGTTTTTCAGGGGATCCATTGCCAATGTTATAGATGCGATAGGGCGCATAGCTTGTCGCAGGATTAGGTGATATTCCACTCCAGTTTGGATCGCGATTAGGTATGTTGTTGGATGACTTTATAATCCCATCAACAATATCATCGATAAATGTAAAGTCTCTCACCATGTCACCGTGATTATAAACGTCAATGGGTTGTTCTTTGTGTATTTTATTAGCGAAGATCATGGGTGCCATATCAGGGCGTCCCCAGGGTCCGTAAACGGTAAAGAAGCGTAATCCAGTGCAAGGCAGTTGGTAGAGACTAGAGTAAGTGTGTGCCATGAGTTCATTCGATTTTTTTGTAGCAGCATAAAATGACATAGGGTGATCGACATTATCGGTTTCTTTGAATGGGTATGTGGTATTGGCTCCATAGACGGAGCTGCTAGAGGCAAAGATAAGGTGTTCTACAGTGTGATGGCGACAGGTTTCTAAGATGTTACCAAAGCCGACTAAGTTCGATTGAACATATGCGCTAGGGTTGTCAATGGAATACCGGACTCCAGCTTGAGCAGCGAGGTGTATGACGGTGGTTATGTCATTATTTTCGAATACTGCGTCTAAAGCCTCATAATCTGCAATATCGATGCGGTGGAATGAAAAGTCTTTATGTTTCACTAGCTGGTCGAGTCGGTCTTGTTTCAGTGTGACTGCATAATAGTCGTTGAGATTATCTATCCCTATGACATTTTTTCCTTGATTTAGCAATGCCAGGCATGTGGCATGACCAATAAATCCAGCGCAGCCAGTGACTAGAATGCCCATAAAAAACCCCTATTTTTTCGCGCTATTGTAGAGTGTGTGGTTAAATTGAGCAAGTTTTGTCGATCTTCAAATGTCGAGGCATAGAGTTCTGAAAAAAACATGATTAATCATCATGTAGCATGGTTTTTCCTCGACACATTGGGTGATGCGTGGTTAAATTATGCCCTGAGTTATTCTTCTTAGTATTGGAAAAAAAATGTTTAAAAAAATAGTTTTAATCCCTCTTGCAATGGTTATCTTACTTATTTCTTTCATGAGTGCCACACTCGCTGCCTCAGAAAAAAAATCCAATCCACAAAAAGTCTACCCATCACCTGAAGGGTATTGGCTTATTAAGACGAAGGATGATAAGCATGATCGTAGTGTTATTCGCATCAGTCTTGTTAATGGTCAACTGCAGGCAACCTTCGTTGCCCTTTTCTACGTAGAAGGGCGGTCATGGGCTCCAACCTGTATAGATTGTTTGGGTAAATACAAAGATCAAAAACTCATTGGTATGCGTTTTATGGAAGGTTTATCGCCTAAAGGTAAGAAGATTTATTGGGATGCCGTCTGGGATCATGGAAAAGTTTTTAATGCAGATACCAATAAAATCTATATCATCAAGTTACAACAAGTGGATCAAGGTCGTCGTTTGAAGATGGTAGGCTGTATGCAAGGTATCGGTGTTTTATGCCGGACCAGCTATTGGACAAGAATTACCTCTAAAAAACAGTTAAATAGATATCGTGCGCGTGGCGCTAAAGATCTTAAAACTTATCCTGCCACGCATGGGAAAGCTAATTAGTCTGGACAAATGATGTTTTGGGCCGTAAATTAAGCAACCCCTAAACGATTGATCTGGAGATGTTTATGAAGCGATATCGACCATGTTATTTAGCGATAATCGGTGCAGTACTTTGGTGTGTTTCTACTGTCACATGTGCCAAGGTGCCACTACCATCCACTTTAGCTTGCTCTAAACAAAGCTCTTGTGCTTCTGTCGTTGGTTATTGGTTGACTATTGATGACAAGACGAATCAGCCTCGTGGTGTGGTTCGCTTATACAGATACACAGATGACGGTAAGACCACGATTCAAGGTGTCTCTAAGTTTGGCTTTTACACACCTGGTCGAGAGTGGTCTAAAACCTATAATGGTCCGTATCAACCTTATCAAGGCAGGAAGAATGGAACATTTTTAATCATGTACGGTTATGAGAATCAAGGTGATGGTCGTTGGTCAAATGGTCGTGTCATTGATATTGATGGTGGAAAATCTTATAAATCACATTTGCAGCTGGAAGATCATGGAAATACCCTTAAATTATCGGGATGTATCATGTTTATATGTCGGTCACAGCAATGGCATCGTTTGACTGATGCTCAATATCAACGTTATCTAGCTTTGTCGAAATCACAGGAAAAAATACATCCTAAAGGACCTTGATCGCGCATCTGTTTTATTATGAACCCGCATTTGCGGGTTTTTTTATAACTTAATTAGGGGTAATGGCTAAGATTTAATCTTAAGGGTGGCTCGATGACCCATCGGATTTTAGTGATAAATTTTGTTAGACTGTGTTGGTCAATAACAAGTTTTGCCGATAGAGTGTTTTAGCTTTGAGGCATGATTGCAGTGATCTAACACGGAGGTAGCATGAAGAGTCTTATTGAAGCCATTGGAATAACCTTGTGGAATACACCATGGTGGGTCTATGCGCTATTAGCGTATTGTATCATTGTCGGCATAAAAGCTGCTCGTGGAGGTGTAGTGCCTTACTTCAAGGTGATTATTATTCCTATTGTGTTTGCATACCTCTCTCTGGATTCATTATTTTCACATTTTTCATTGAATAGTTTTGTGTTGGCTGTGTTTTGTTCCAGTTTAGTGCTCGGGTTTTTGTGTGGCATCCTTCAAGCTTACAAGCAAAATATTGTTGCTGATCGATCACGATTATTAATTAAGATACCAGGTACGTGGTCGACTCTTATTATTATTTTAATTATATTTTTTACCAAATATTACTTTGGCTATGAAACTGCAGTGGATCCAAAATTATTAGAGAATACACACTTTGAATTTGCAATGTTGTTTGTCTCTGGTGTGACTGCTGGGCTATTTATTGGGCGCTTTGTGTATTACACGCGCCGATTATTTTATGGCCCTTCCGTTGAATTACATGATGATGAGTCCTAACTCCGTAAAGGCTGATACCGTATTTTTAACGGGTTTTAAGCTCTATTAATCTTGGTAGTCTCCTTCATATGATTTGAAGGAGTGCTACCATGCCAGTTCGACAGTTATCCGTTCTCTTATGTTCTATTATTATCGGATTATTTCCAGGGATAAGCTCAGCTTATACTAATGATATCAATTCAGATCAGCTCACCAGTGTTCTAAATGCCTTAGTAGACCTTGTGACATCATCTCCCGCAAAAATATTATTTGTATTAGCAATTATCGGTGTTGGATATTCGACGTTAGCGTTGGGAAAAATGAATAAGTCACGTGCTTTAAGTGTCGTGATAGGGATTGGTATTGTTTTTTCCGCAGGATATATCGCTCAGCAATTAGGTTTTGGAACATGATGGGCGTTAGTGAGATGAAGAGTCCATTATTTCTTGGGCTAACTCGACCATTGATGTTATGGGGCGTCACTATGGAATATGTCATGGTGGCTGGTATGGTCATCTTGTCACTTTGTATTTTATCGAATGCCCTATCTTGGATGCTATGTTATGTCCCACTGCACCTCATCGGTTGGATGGGGTGTCAATATGACCCAGCTTTTTTTAAAGTCGTTAATCAATGGGCGAGTTTAAGAGTGAATCCTAACCAAAAAATTTGGGGGTGTCGTGCTTATGAACCCTTTTGACGCTGTAAAGATCGCTCGACAAGAATTGCGTTGTTCCGATCGAATAAAAATCACACACCTTAATTCGCCTATGATTGCAGAGTCTGTAGATGGGATGTTGTTTGCTACGATAAGAGTCGATGGCTGCCCTTATGATACACAGTCAGACGAAGAGCTGATTGAGCATAAAACCCTCTGGCATCGTTTTGTGACATCATTAGATCCTTGTTTTGCATTACATGTGACTTTACATCGCCAGCGTGCTCATCGGGAATTATCGGGTGATTTTAGTAGTGATTTTTGTCGAGATTTTGATAGAGAGTATCAATTGCAGTGTGATCAGACATTTTATCAAAACGCTTGGTATGTCACGATTATTCATCAAGGGGGATTTGATGCGGTATCACAATCTTCTGCTAAGTGGTGGCATCGAGTCACTGAAAAAGCATTGATGCTTCAAAGACAACAGCTAAGACGAAATAATATAGCGTCGCTAACACGTGTGGTTAGTCAGGCGGTGCAGACCTTAGTGGCATTGAACCCTCATTGCCTGGGTCATAATGATAGTCAATTGGGTTACAGCGAATTGCTCAACTTTTTAGGAAAACTATTCAATGCGGGTTGTTCAGTTCACTTAGCGAATCGTCAACCTCTGTTATTGTCATCTTGTCAGGCTGAGAGTCATGATGAATTATATCCAAAAGGTCATCTAGGCCAGTGGCTAACACAGCGGTCGGTTTTTTTTGGCCGTTATATCGAATTTAAAGGTGTTGATAACGATACCCATCAAGTAGCAGCGATGATAGCGTTGAAAAGCTATTCTGATCATACATCACCAACGCAATTTGGCGCATTACTCACACTGCCCTGTGAATTTTTACAGGTGAACACCTTTGCATCAGTCCATAAGCAAACAGCACTGGATCGTATGAAACGACATATTCAAAAAATGATGACATTAAATGATCCGAGTCACAGTCAGATTGATGAGTTGCATCAAGCGCGTGATGATTTGCAATCAGATCGATTGCGAATGGGCTGGCATCATCACGTGCTGATGCTCTATGCAAACTCGGTCAATGATCTTGAGTGTGCGATACAACAAGTGGTCGCATTATATGCCGAGGTGGGTGTTATAGCAGTACGAGAGACTATAGGGCAAGAACCAGCCTATTGGTCAATGTTACCGACGCATTTTAGTTATATAACACGCTCTGCAATGATTAATTCATTAAATTTCGTGGATTTTTGCTCGCTGCATAATCATCGTCAAGGGTTTTATAACCGTAATTACTTACGGCAAGCTCTATCTGTGGTTGAGACACCATCACGATCTCCGTTTTATTTTAACCTGCATTCTAAAGGGTCTTTTGATACGCCTTCTTCGGGTCATACCGTGATGATAGGTGGCAATGGATCGGGTAAAACCGTCGCTATGTGTTTTTGTGATGCGCAACTTGCTCGTTATTCAGGTCGATCCTTTTTTTTCGATAGGGATCATGGTTGTGAGGTGTATATCCGTGCTTGTGGAGGTGTTTATTTGACGTTTGAGCCCTCTAGTGAATCTTGTATTCATCTTAATCCATTTCAATTACCTTGCACTCCAGAAAATTCACTATTTGTTAAGGCATGGATGCAACAATTAGTATTGCGTAACCACGAAACTGAGCTAGATGAATTATCGATAAAGCACATCAGTGATTGTGTTGATTACGCTTTTACACAGTTAGCACCAGAATGTCGGTATTTGTCCACCGTATGTAGAAGGTTGCCTCCCAATTTTAATCGACATGATCGAATGAGTCGTTGGCTGCATGGTGATCATGGGGAGCCCGACGGTGAATATGCATACCTGTTCGATCATCCGGAAGATCAGTTATCATTTTCTCATAAAATGGGTTTTGATGTGACTCATTTTATGGATCATGAACCAGGACCTGTATTTATTGCCTTATCGATGTATTTATTTCACCGTATAGAGCAATCTCTCACAGGTCAGCTTGTATCGATTTTTCTTGATGAAGGATGGCAATATTTAAAACATCGTTACTGGACAGATAAGTTAATACGTTGGCTTCCAACATTACGTAAGCGTAATGCTCATGTGGTATTTGCTACTCAAAGCCCAAAAAGTGTTATTACCTCAGAGTTATCTTCTGTCTTGTTAGATAACTGTGCCACGCAGATTTATTTTGCTAACCCTCAGGCAAAATCCGATGATTATCGATTAGGATTGAACCTAACCGAGCGTGAATATCACTGTATTAAGACCATCTCACCTCAATCGCATTACTTTTTGTATAAACAAGCTAACGATTCGTGTTTATTACGATTTCCTCTATCTGACTTATCAGGATATATGCGAGTTTTTTCTTCGACAACGGAGTCAGTGAAACGTTGTCATCGATTAATGGCCACTCACGGAGAAAATCCAAACAACTGGCTACCACAATACATGGAAGAGCAATGATGAAGGTATTTGTGGTGTTAGTTATATTGCTGTCACCAACTTATGTATTAGCGATGTTACCTGTCATCGATGTCGATGCGATTAGTCAGTTATCCAACGAATATGCTCAACTGCAACATATTGACTCGATTAATACCCAAATACAAAACTATACGCATAATTTAGTCTCCGATGCGGAAGGTCATTACGGTTATGGTGGTTTGCTCAATTCGTCATCGGATCTTTCTGATCAAGAATATTCACCTGATACATGGAATGAAGCCATGCAAGGCGTTTCTGGCCATGATAATGCTACTTATGAATCACTATGGGACGACTATGTTGAGAATCATTCACCGATAACGCAAGAAGCGTATTCTAAAGGGGCCACAGAAGATGATGCGGCTATCTATCAACAACAAGTGAGTAATAACCAAGCCTCTGCTGTTCATGCAACTTATGTGTTCAATGAAGTCAATCAAGAGTTGGAAAAAGTACACGATCTTTCTGATCATATTGATCAAGCGGAGAACACTAAGGCCGCAGTTGATTTGAATTCTCGTATCGCTATTGAACTCGCTTATATACAAATGGAATCTTTAAAAATGCAAAGTATCGTTAATCAGCAATTAGCTGAACAAACTTCCGCACATTTATATGACCAAGCCATAGAGTCGCAATACCGAGCGTTACCGAAAGATACCAAGGAGACATAATGAAGAAGTATATGATGATTGTACTGTGTTTACTGCTAGTGGGGTGCTCGCATCCTTCATCGATTCAGTCTCCTTGTAATGATTTTGGTAAGAGGTGCCATCAGGTTCCCGTTAATACCTGGTTTAATGATGGGAGCACTAATGAAGATTAAATTATTCATGACTTTATTCATCATTGCCATATCCGCTAGTTGTCAACGCAATGATGCTTTATCCCATTTGAATTCAAATCAACTAGTGGACGTATTATGGAATAGTGCACGCTTTGCTGAAAACAAGCTATCGATTAAGCCTTCTTTGGGATCCACCTACATCGTATGTATGGATGAGGTTGATCACACGGCTCATTGTGCGGATTTTTTTAATGCCATGTTGGCAAGAATACAC
>DMFG01000158.1 GCA_003450655.1 Coxiellaceae bacterium
AATGCAGTTTGGCCACCCATAGTAGGAAGTAGTGCATCTGGTTTTTCCTTTTTTATTATAGCTTCCAAATTATCAAAAGTAATTGGCTCCACATATGTTGAGTCCGCTATTTCAGGATCTGTCATAATTGTTGCAGGGTTGGAATTTACTAAAACAACACGATAACCTTCTTCTTTCAAAGCTTTACAGGCCTGAGTGCCCGAATAATCAAACTCACACGCTTGACCAATGACAATGGGACCTGCCCCCAATATCAATACCGTGCTTATATCATTTCTTTTTGGCATACAGCCGCCTTATATTTCAGCACACAATGGATAAAATCATCGAAAATGGTAGCAATATCATGCGGGCCTGGACTTGCCTCAGGATGACCTTGAAAGCCCAATACCGGTAATGTCCGATGAGCCACCCCCTGTAAACTTCCATCAAACAAAGACACATGTGTCGCCATAAGATCCGATGGCAATGAAGCCCTATCAACAGCAAACCCATGATTCTGACTGGTGATACTCACTCGTTGAGATGCCAACGTTTTCACAGGATGATTAGCCCCATGATGACCAAACTTCATTTTATATGTGGTTGCACCACAAGCCAGTGCAATCATTTGAAAGCCCAAACAAATACCTAACAAAGGGACACCCTGAGCCATCAATGTTTGCGCTGCTGACACCGCATAATCGCATGCCTGTGGATCGCCAGGGCCATTAGAAAACAATACTCCTTGTGGAGATAATGCCAGCACATCTTCTACTGCAGTCGTTGCTGGCACCACTGTCACGCGACAACCACGATCAACTAGATGTCTTAATATCTGACATTTAACCCCGAAGTCATAGACCACCACGTGATGTGATGATGCAACATCAACACGCTGACTGAGCTCATTCCCCCAACCAGAATTTTCATCGTAGGTATATGGCGCTGTTGCTGTAACCACCTGGGCTAAATCTTGCCCCGCCAATCCAGGAAAAGACCGTGCTAACGCCAATGCCTCAGTTGGATCATCCGTATCGGTCATAATACAGCCTGACTGTGCACCTTCTTGTCGCAAAACATGAACCAGATGTCGCGTATCGATCTCAGCAATAGCAACACGTTGATGCTGTTTTAAGTATTGAGCTAATGAAGCTTGCGAACGCCAATTACTGGTCATCAACGCTGCATCACGAATAATTAATCCTGCAGCCCACACCTCAGATGACTCTTCATCTGTCATGTTGACTCCCACATTACCAATGTGAGGACAAGTTAACGTAATTAATTGCTGCGCATAGGAGGGATCTGTGAGAATTTCTTGATACCCTGACATCGCAGTATTAAACACCACCTCGCCAACAGCTTTCCCACTAGCCCCTAGAGAGACACCTTGAAAAAACTGACCATTCGCTAACGCTAAAATCGCCGGCACCAAAGGTTCCTTAAGGTGTTGCATCGTCTATTCTTCCTTTCTGCAAAGACAACCATAATTGGGTCACCCAATCACTCCGGCAAAAAGAATAAGCTATTCGTGCAAACAAGTGAAGTACGGATTCTTAGTATCATTCATTGAAAACCAAAATACACACTACGAGAACTTAAAAGCAAATTAAACAACCAACCAGATTGACCGATAAAACACTGCGGTGCTAGGATGCGCGTTTTTTAAGACAAGGATTAACCTCCTGATACCTCGAATGCATAGATCATCACTATTACAAAAAGCTATGACACCATGACACTCAACACAGCTCCCTCAAAAACCACTGGATATGCCTGGCTCGTTGCAGCATGCAATGGGCTCTTTCTTTTATACAAATACATATTACAACTTTTCCCAAGTGTCATGACGCAAGACCTCATGCAAACCTTTCATTTACACGGAGCAGGTCTGGGAAATCTTGCCGCCACCTACTTCTATAGTTTCTTAATAATGCAGCTTTTCTCTGGATATTTGCTAGATCGTTTCTCTCCAAGAATTATAACCACCTGTGCCATTCTATTCTGCGCACTAGGTGTCGGGAGCTTCGCTATCACACAAACTCTCTTCATGGCAGAGTGTGCCAGAGCACTCATTGGCATTGGTGTTGCCTTTGCCACTGTCAGCTACCTCAAGCAAGCAGCCATCTGGTTTCCACCTAAACAGCTCGCGCTTGTTGGTGGCCTACTGGCAAGCGCTGTAGGATTAGGAGCACTGATCGGACAAGCCCCCCTTGCACACCTCGTACAAGCATGGGGTTGGCGACAAGCACTGATTGGCTGTTCCATCTTAGGTCTTGGAATAGCTGCCCTGTATTTCACCCTGGTACACGACAAACCTTCCATGCATCACACCACATCGACGCAGCCCACTATCAATCGTCAAGCTATCATGACCGTCTTAAAGAACCGTCGAAATTGGTTACTAGCCGGTTACAGCGGCCTGGCCTTTTCACCACTAGCCGTCTTTGGCGGGCTATGGGGCAACCCGTTCTTACAAAGCACCTACCATTTAAATACGATTGAATCCGCACAATACATTACGCTTGCCTTTCTAGGATTAGGCATTGGATCACCCGTACTTGGATGGTTAGCTGATCGACTCAATCGTCGCATGGATATCATGATCACAGCCACAATAATTTCACTAATCACATTAACACTCTTACTAACCTCATACCCATTCAACCATACCGTCCTGCGCCTCTTATTATTTCTATTTGGACTAGGAACAGGTGGTTTCATGTTGGGATTTACCGTTGCAAAAACACTCAACCCGACCATGGTCGCTGCAACAGTGGTTGCAATGATCAATACCGGAGATGCTCTATTTGGTGCTATCACAGAACCTTTAGTTGGCTTTTTGCTCGATCATCACCACACCGGGGGCAGCCTGGCCTTTTCAACACAAGACTTTCAATATGGCCTAGTTATCTTACCGGGATACCTCATCGTTGCCGTTGCTTGCGCAATTTGGGCGAAAGTTTATACTACGCAAAACAAGCAAGGTCATATGAGCAAAAAATACACTAATCGCGTTCGCTATGCCCCCTCATAACCATTTGGAGTACACCTTTGGAACTAGCTCGTACACGGAAAAAACCGCTTAGCCTATTGGCCCTGGTAATGATTAACGTCATTGCTATCGACAGCTTAAGAAACCTTCCAGCAAACGCACAAACTGGCTATCACATTATTTTCTACTACGCGGTCTGTGCACTGATTTTTCTACTACCCTGCATTCTAATCACAGCGCAATTAGCTTCACATTACCCTAAAAGAGGTGGCGTCTACATCTGGGTAAGAGAAGCATTTGGCGTCAAGACAGCCTTTCTAACTATATGGCTACAATGGATTTATAATGTTGTTTGGTATCCGACGATACTGAGCTTCTTAGCAGTTAATCTAGCTTACTTCATCAATCCTGATCTCGTGCACCAAAAAATCTATATCATCAGCATGGTCATTAGTCTATTTGCTATTGCTACGATTCTTGGCAACCATGGCATGAAAACCTCTGGCCTAATCAGCATCTGCAGCGCTATTATTGGCACATTAATTCCCATGATAGCATTGATTGCATTAGGGATTATCACACTATTCCACCAACCCAATACGCTGTACCAACTACCCCTACAAGAGTTTATTCCTCATAACACCAGTGATCTCGGATTTACCCTCATTGTTCTATTTAGCTTAATGGGACTAGAAATGTCAGCAGTCCACGCAAAAGAGGTTAAAGACCCTCAACGTAACTACCCTCGTGCATTACTATATTCCAGCATTCTTATTGTCTTAACACTCTGTTTAGCCAGTCTGGCTATTACAATCATTGTTCCAACAGATCAACTTGGCATTGTCACCGGGCTTGATGTTGCGTTAAAGACGGTATTACACCAGCTCCATATAGACTTCGTATTCCCTATTCTACTCTGCATGGTGCTTCTAGGCGGATTTGGTAGTGTGTCTGCATGGGTCATCGGTCCATCTAAAGCAATGATGGTAGCCGCCCAAGATGGTTGCTTACCCCCTTTGCTGGGCTACTGCAACCAACACCAAGCCCCATCTGGCATGCTATTATTACAACTTATACTGGTTATTTTATTAACCTACTGCATGATTGCTTTTGAACCCATCCAAGCGAGTTACTGGCTACTTGCAGATCTCACAGCACAACTTGCTCTACTGTTTTATGTTTTATTTTTTGCAGCAGCCATCAAACTATACTCCCAACTACCGAATGACCAACGTGCATTCCGAATCCCAGGGGGTAAAAAAGGCACTTTAATTGCCGGTTCAATAGGGATCATCACATGCATAGCCGGCATTATTCTAGGCTTTATCCCTCCCCCCAATCTACTAAAAACTTCTATGATGTACTATGAACTCTTTCTGATAGGGGGTCTTGTGCTCAGCACACTGGCACCTATTTTAATCAGCCAATACCAAAAAAATACTGGAAATAAAAAACCCCCATCAATCGAAGATTAACGGGGGCTCATACAAATCTTCATTCAAAGAAAATAACTTTACTCAATAACAAAGTTCAACCCGTGATCTTTTTCGCGTCTGATAATGTAAATAATATATATTGAAATAACCGCTGAAAAAAAGCACCATACTGAATTGAAGGCATAGTTAAAGAATAAATACGTTGCAACAACGGATACAAAAATTAATACACCCATCCACTTAATAGCGACATCGCGACTGACCAAAAGTGGTAGCACAATAATCACCACATAGAAATGCCTAAAGAATGGAGCACCAATAAACGCATCAACTATCGTGGTTAGGTTATATTGAATGCAGTTTGCATACATCTGTGTTTGCACAGTTTCTGGATTGAACAAAAAAGGCAAATAAATAATTAAACCTAAAATTGTGCCAATAATAAAGAATGCCAACATCCAATACTGACGTGAGCATTGCCGATGCCTTGTTATGATATAAACGCTTAATGGTATCCAGAACGGCCAAAAAAAGTGAGAAAAGAAAATAAAAAATAAAGAAAAAACATGTGTACTCCATGGGTCAGCAGCTGCTAATGAAAGCCAAACAAATCCTTCAAAAAATTGCTGCAGTCCAAAAAAGAACGGCACTAAAGCTAATAAAATATAGTGATTACGCTTCAACTCCATCGCTGAATACACAGCATAAACACTAATAGGAACTAAAAAAGCCGCGGCTGTGAAGCTGGCTGATGCTGAAAAACACATAAATCATACTCCTTTATTGATCTGTCACCTTAGTTTTATCAGATCATCAAAGAAACGCAAGAAAAAGGACATCATGCCACCCCCTGAAGAAAAATAACTTATTATTTATTAGATAATTATTAGATACAGAGACTTAATAAGATAAAATACAGCCCCATTCAAAACTAGTAAGTTCACAAAAAAGCAAACTGATGGCTCGCACAGAATAAAACTTAATAAATCACTATCTATCATCAACTTGCCTAGAAATTCACAGAGAAAAAAAACAAGGGGATAATAATTCATCTATAATGTGAACATAGCAACCAACTTGGATTTCATCATGCGCACATCTAGACTTACTCCATTAATCGCAATACTCACAGGTATAACATTACAATCAACAGCACTAGCAACACCTGACCAACCACGCATTCAGCAGACTATTAATATCTTTGACAACCAGATAACCTATCCCATGTCAGCTTGGCAAGAAGCTGAATATCATCAACTCAAACAATCTAAGCGTAAATCAGAGCTATTTAATACCTATCGCCAACAAAAAAATCGCTCATTTATTTTTGAACAAATTCCATCTAAAGAAACATTTAAAATATGGACTAAACTCAATGCAATCTCTGCCATCTTCCACCCTGATCAAAAACAGGTTACTCCTGAACACATTGCTTACAACAATAAAGACACGTTTAAAAAATCTTGCACATCTTACCAATACATAGAAATTCCTGTACAAACAAAAACAAGCCGAGGGCTCATTGTGACCATCTTCTGTGAGCAAATTAAAAAAACTCAGGAAGGTGAGATTATGGTTAAATTTATTACCACAACACCGAACTTAACATCCATACAAATTTACTCTGAATGGAAAGGTGCTCCATTTAACGCATTGGATGAAAAAACGTGGCCGGTTAGCTGGGACACAATAAAAGACCAAATCGAGCGCTATAAAATGGTTGATATTGTCACTAAGCAATAATCAATCTTAGACAGCAATAGGTGCTTGAATACGAGCATGTGGATGATAGTTCTCTATAGAGAAATCTTCAAACTGATAATCAAATAAACTCTTAGGGCGACGTTGAAACTTCAACGTAGGTAACTCTCTTGACTCCCGTGAAAGCTGCTGATTAACGGCTTCTAGATGATTAGTGTATATATGACAATCACCGCCAGACCAAATCAATTCACCCACCGCCAAATCACATTGCTGAGCAAGCATCGAGATCAAAAAAGCATAGGAAGCAATATTAAATGGCACACCTAAAAAAGCATCAGCAGAACGTTGAGTTAACTTACACGACAGCTGTCCATTTGCCACATAAAACTGAAAAAAAGCGTGACACGGTGGTAAAGCCATTTGATCTAACTCAGCAACATTCCATGCATTAACAATCAATCGGCGCGAATTAGGGTTATCTTTAATCTCACTCAACAAGCGTTGCATCTGATCAATTATCTGACCATCTTTACCAACCCAAGAACGCCATTGTTTGCCATAAACAGGGCCTAAATCACCATGCTCATCTGCCCATTCATCCCAAATCGTAACACCGTGCTTTTGTAGTGATGAGACATTAGTACTGCCTTGTAAAAACCACAATAGCTCATGAATAATGCTTTTAGTATGAACTTTTTTGGTAGTTAACAATGGAAAACCTTGACTAAGATCAAATCGCATTTCTAAACCAAACACACTCAAGGTCCCTACACCTGTTCGATCATGCTTTTCTACGCCTTTATCTAAAATGGTTTGTAAAAAATCTAAGTATTGCTGCATGGGTCTCTTCCGTCTGTATAATTAAGCTGGTGTTGCTGCTGGTAGCATACTAGCAGCGGGTGTTCCTGAAGCTAATACAATAATTAACATCACCAACCACATTACCCAAATTGTAGCCATCATATGTGGCATCGATACGTGCTTAACTAACCAAAAGACTGCTGCTGAAGCACCCCCGGCTATTAACGGTATCGCTAGCAAAGCAATAATCCCTTGAATGACTCTCCCAATAGGGTGTCCAGAAAAGAAAAACGTCAGATCTTTTGCAATTAAATCATGCAGCGCTAATAAAGCACGAACGACATGAGCCAACTGATCCTGAAGAAAAACAGCTATAATTGATAATAAAAGAATTAATATACCTTGTTTATACATAGTTGATCTCCGTGTCATGATGATTTAATGATCACAAGCTTTCATTGCACTTGTTAAACTTGGCGTAAAGTGTAACTTATCTTGAACGATAAATCTTGTATAAAGCACAACCACCTAACAACATCATAGGGATTGATAACAACTGACCCATTGTCATCCAATTAAAGGCAACGAATCCTTTTTGAATATCGGGCTGTCGAAAGAACTCTAAAATGAATCTAAAAACACCATAACAGAATAAAAATAAGGCAGACACAGCA
Source organism: Coxiellaceae bacterium (assembly GCA_003450655.1). Taxonomy (GTDB): domain Bacteria; phylum Pseudomonadota; class Gammaproteobacteria; order Coxiellales; family Coxiellaceae; genus UBA9148. The sequence continues at coordinate 7,593 of DMFG01000158.1, forward strand.
AATCGCGGACGTGGCTTAGATGAAAACCACCATAAGATCATAAAAAACAACACCCCTTCTGTAAAACATTCATACAACTGGGAAGGGTGACGAGGCAGAGGACCAGCCCCAGGAAAGACAACTCCCCATGGCATATCAGTTACACGACCCCATAACTCATTATTAATAAAGTTTCCTAACCGACCTAACCCCAAACCAATAGGCACTAATGGTGCAGAAAAGTCTGTCACGTCCCATAAGCTCTTTTTAGTATGGCGGCTAAATACCCATA
>DMFG01000029.1 GCA_003450655.1 Coxiellaceae bacterium
GGTATCAAGCTTTTCCCAAGAGACCCGTTCTTAGCATTACCCCACTTCAACCATATTCACCGATTCATCCCTGCAATGTTTTACGCACTGGGTGTCAGTACCATTAATGTCCCTGTACAACATCATCACCGTGAACATGGTCGTTCAAAATATGGTTTAAACAACCGTCTATGGGTAGGTATTAGCGACATGATAGGTGTTGTTTGGCTGAGAAAACGTCCCTTCCATGTCACCGGCATACAGACGTATCAACAACCCGTTACTCAACAAGAGGTCACCCATGAACACCTTTCTCAGTAATCACCTCAATGTATTATGGATTGGCATTGGCTTATTAGGACAAGCCATGTTTTCTGCTCGCTTTCTGATTCAATGGTTGGCCAGTGAACGCGTTAAACAAAGCATCGTTCCTGATTTATTCTGGTACTTTAGTTTAAGTGGTGGTTTGATTTTATTAACTTACGCCATCCATAAAAAAGACCCTGTTTTTATTCTTGGGCAAGGCACAGGCATTCTGATTTATGCTCGCAACCTATATTTTATTTATCGTCAACGACTAGAGTGTAAGAGTCATACCACAATTAATAAAAGTGACATCGCAACAGCACAATGAGCAATCCTATGGAACAGACACAACACGGGTTAAAATCATCACTCACAAAGCACTTTGGTTGGGTCGCTCTCGTCCTGCTATGTATGGCTTTATTCTTGCCGGGCTTATTCCAAGTTCCTGTCACTGATGTCGATGAAGCTCGCTTTGCACAAGCCTCTAAACAAATGGTGGAAACACATGATTATTGGCACATCAATATTCAAAACAAACCTCGTCACCTTAAACCTCCCGCGATTTACTGGTTACAAAGCTTTATCACCCAAACCACACAGAAAGCGCCGTACAACCAAATATTTAGCTATCGCTTACCCTCTTTCTTTGCTGCAACAACTACAACATGTCTTATCTTCTTGTTGTGCGCACCCACATTGGGGCGCAAAACAGCCTTTATTGCCAGTGTTGTGTTTGCTAGCACCTTAATCGTTGCTTTTGAATCCAGCTTCAGCACGACCGATGCCTGCCTGATGCTCAGTATTTTTGTCATGCAATGGGCATTAGGACAAGCCTACTTAAACCATCGCAATAATCGCCCATCGCACTATCGCTGGCCAATCTTATTCTGGGGCAGCATGGCAGTTGGTATCTTTCTAAAAGGCATTGCCCCCATTTTCGCTTTAGGAACCATTACTGCGCTGTGTCTATTTGATCGTCAATGGCGATGGATTCGATCATTGCACCCAGGGTTAGGGTTACTCAGTGTATTACTACTGACACTCGGCTGGCTCATTCCATTTTCGCTAGCTAGCCACAGTAATTTTTTATGGGACATGATCTCACAAGATGTTGTGCACAAGGTGACTGGCGGGCAAGAAGGTCATGGACAACCGATGGGTTTTTACCTCATGCTTATGCCTTTATTGTTTTGGCCTATGTCATTATATTTCGTCACCGCGTTTAACTATGCGAAGCGACAATGGTCAAACCCAACTATACGTTTCTTACTGGCCTGGATCCTACCAAACTGGCTTATCTATGAATTAATTCCAACCAAACTCATCCATTATTTAATGCCGATATTCCCTGCCATCGCTTTACTCATTGCTATTACTTTGCTGTCACCTCTAGCACACGCCTATCAACGCAAGGCTCGCCTCTGTGAAGGTAGTGTATGGTTTATCTATAATACTGCTCTTGCGATTGGCATTATCTATTTACCTTATTCCCTCACTCATCAAATATTACTGCCTGTAGTTGTCGCCTCGTTGGCGGTACTGACCAACATGCTACTAGCTTACCTCTTCTTTCAACAACAACGTACGATAGCGTCTCTCATCAGCAATGCTGCCACTGCAATCATTGTCTACATCCTACTATTTAGCGTGACATTCCCTCACTTATCATCATTATGGAACTCACAACGCGTCGCTAAAGTCCTGCAACTGCCGACCTTTCATCAACAACTCACCCAACACCCACTCCTCGTCACTGGCTACCATGAACCTAGCCTCATCTTCGAAGTCGGTACTGATGCCATTGAATTTACCTCTCTGAATCATATTGAAACAGCTTATGCCACGGATCATGGCTCACTCGCTCTACTTGGAAAAAAAGACTACCAACAGTTTAAAGCCTATGCCGATCAACAAGGCTTTTCATACCGTATTGGCGCAATTCTACCAGGATATAACCTCAATCATGGTCGACACATTGTATTGACACTCATTGAACCCACTCAAAAAGGATAGAGATGACACCACACACTCGCCAAATGCTATTAGCTTTATCGGCAGTCAGCTTACTGTTTATTGCGTGTTACAGCTGCTTTGATCAAGCTCTTGCCGTGTGGCTACACCAACATACTCTTGCAGCCATAACTTGGCTAGCTCAAAGTATCTCTGACTACTTTGAAGCACAAACGTTTTACCTCCTACCACTATTGATCATTGCATATTGCTATTTCACACAGCGACTCAACACGCCACTCTGCCGCGACAGCATTTTTCTGACTTATATTTTTATCATCAATATCTTCATATGTACTGGGCTTAAAATCGTATTCGCAAGGGCGCGCCCAACCGAATGGTTTCACCATCAAACTTATGGCTTTCACTTTTTCAATTTGAATTCGCATTACTGGTCATTCCCTTCAGGGCACACCTTCGTAGCCAGTACTTTCTTTTCGTTCATTGCTATCACTCGACCAAAGTTTCGCGCTTGGTGCGCTTTAGCCATTATCATCATGGGTGCTTCACGCATGATTGTTGGTGCTCACTATTTAGGTGATGTCATCATGGGTGCCTTTCTCGGTTATTGGACATGTCACATCGTTATTAAAAAATATCAACACAGACTGCCTCAACGACTAGATAATTGGGTTCAAAAAAAACAACCTCTATCGACTTAACGCTTCACCTATCATCGAGTAACACATGACAATACATTCTAAAGACAGTTTACAACGCTTTATGCTGACATCAGCACCTGTTCGAGGCACCATCGTGCGAGTCAATCAATCACTACAAACCGTACTCGCACAACATCATTATCCGCTAGCTGTCGAACAGGTGTTAACTGAAGCCCTGATTGCCAACCTCTTACTGACCAGCACCATGCGCTGGGAAGGTAAGTTGATTATGCAATTTCAAAGTACAGGCTGCTTATCGTTACTCGTTACTCAAGCAACGCACAAACACCACATCACCGGCATGGCTCAATGGAACGACCCCTTACCATCAACCGACTCATCGCTACTAGGATCAGGTCAACTCATCACCTCTGTATTACACAACCATAAAGCGGAGCCTGATCAAAGTATCATTCCCTTACATCCTCAAGGCTTAACTGAGTCACTGCAAGATTACTTTGAGCGTTCCGTGCAACTGCCCACTAAATTATGGATCTCAGGTCATTGCGAGTCGGCCTATGGTGTATTGCTTCAAGTCATGCCCTCACCTTCTGAGTCATTTGACTTCTCAACCTTTATCGAATCACTCGACGAAAACGCACTCGACTTTACACAACCTAATACCGCAGTACTGCGTGGATTATTATTAGATCAAGAATACACCCTCTACGATGAAGAGTCGGTTCACTTTGGCTGCAGCTGCTCTTTACAAAAAATGCAACAAGCGATCATTGCTATGGGAGAAACAGAAGCCCGACAAGCACTCGAAGACACTTCACCACTGATCGTGCAATGTGATTTTTGTAATGATCAATATGCATTTACACTCGACGAGATTGAATCATTGTTTCCAAAACAGCAATAAACACATTCAATACCAATAAACTATAAAAAATATGATCTAAAATAAAACAAATCAGTCTAAATAGACTTAAAGAAACATTAAATTAATAATACTGCCTGTTTTTGCATGTTTTTTAATCCATATCATGTAATGTGAATAAGAACTTAAATAATCCTATAACCGTTGTGAGCCACTGACACGGATTGTCACTCTTAACGAAAGAGCTTTAATGGATTAAAACTGCATCACACATGATGGAGGTTTTAATCATGCGTTCACCTAGTCAGTCTTCGACTTTCAGTGATTATGAACAACCACTTCTAGAGCGGTCCTTTTCGAGCGAACGCTCAGACGCTCTCATTAATATTCTTAATCAAATCATTTCATCTACCGATGACATCAACGAACAATTATGCACTGCCGAAGGCCGTAAAAACATTACTCAAACAAGCCTTTCGATTGCTGAACACTATATAAACCTGATTGAAAAGTACAATGAGAGCTTACAACAAACAGAATCTGCCGATAAAACCTATCAGGAACAGTATGATGAATTACTGTTAGCCCTGCGCGGTATTACTAGAGAATCCAATACAACGGATGAAGATCAGCTAGGCACCGATGGCATTCGATATTCAGAGTATCACACCGTTGATCATCAACGTTTAGAGCACCGATTATTTGAAACACTTCATGAGTCATTATCGACTTTAAATACCTCCATTAAAAGTACTTCGATTGTTGAAGACTGCGCTTATTTAACCGCATATTATATTCAACAGTATTTGATTCAACTGAGTATCGAGCATCACCAAAAGATATATAAAGCTAATAGACCCAATGACCCATCTAAAGATCGTCAAAGAGAAGCAGAGGATACAGGAAAAGACTATGTATTAAAGCATTATTCTATCGACAACTATCAACAATGGCTTTGCCAAATAACCGACATTGATGCTGACATTAACATAACAGCCATCGAAGATATTCCACTGAATACCAAACAACAGTCTCGTATTAAAGAGCTGGCACGTGCGTTTATTCGTGGCAAAACACCTTCCTTACAATTACTCAAATACACCGAATCACCAGACAACTTTAGATCGGCTTATCAAGCATCCATACAAACATCTCTAGAAGAAGTCATCCAAGACACATCACATTCGTCAAGATTTTATCGTTGCATGAAGGTTTTACCCGACCTCATAGGTACATTACCCACTCGAGTCAGCAAACGAATCACTGAACCCTATTCAAGAAAGCTTCCTCAACTAGATCCTATTGCACGGCTAATAACAGCGTATATCATTAAGTATCTAAAATGCGTCACTCCTGACATCAGCAATGACATAATCAACACGTTAAGAAACACTCTACCTAAAGACTTGATACTGAGCCGTTTTGGCTACGACAAGAATCATCTGGAATGCGACCTTCAAGCACACCTAAAAGATCTATTTAGCCCCAATCAAATGAACCATCTGAATATACTTTTAGAAAGAGTAATACCACTGGCTGATCCAAAAATACCCGATATCAGAGAATTATCATCCCATTTAGCGAACAACCTTGAGGAAAGATATCTTGGCTCCCTGCTGTCAAAAAGAGCTCGCAATGCCTTTCAAACCTTACCGACCGCCATTCAGTTACTGGTTGAAAAGCCGCCCGAATACTGTCGTAATGCTGACACAGCAGTCATTCCTAAAGTATTATTAGACAGCCTACAACTGACCCATGATCTCTCGGATATTGCTTCACACAACCCTGTGACTGACACACCGGTTATTGATTGTTTATGTGAAATATCGGACGAACAATCATCCGAATATTTACCATTTCTCTCAACAAAAGATTGGATCACCGAAGATCAAATCACAGCCATCCAACAAGCCACACCATCATTTGGAAAATTTTCAAGACAACAAACTCGAACACAGGCATCAATCGTTCAACTGATTAATCAGATGGAGTGCACCCATCAGATGAATCCGTCTGACGTGACAAAACAAACTCAGCGCATCACTAAACTATGTCCTGAATATAAAAGCGTTTTAGACACCTCATTAACGGCTCTTCAAAATACTCATGAAAAGAAAACAGAGGCTCATCAAGTACATCTTGCAGCTTACGAAGAACTCAATGAATTTCACTCACTTGCTCAACGGTGGATCCAGCTTGCTAAGGCTGGTACTCAGCAATATATCGATAATAAGCAAGGACAATGGGGGCTAAAAGCAACTGGAATAGCACGAGCTAATCATCTGCTAACACAACTTAACTCAATCAAGATTGAGCCTTCTAATGAGAGCGAGGCATTTCATAAGCTACAAAAACTATTAACAAGCACACTGACAACGTTTAATAGCGGATCCTTAGGAACCTACATTTTAGAAGCACTCACTGGAGATCCGAGCACTGAATCACCGGTAAATTCTGATGAGGATACTGAGTCTTTTACTACAATCAAAAGCAAGACAGAACGTCAATGCAACAAACTCGATCAATCAAACCAAGATCAACTTGGATTTCAAAATGGCTATGGTCCCAGCGGGCAATCAACCCACTGGGAGATGATGCGTAATAGCTATATCACAAGCGGTATTTTTGGAAAAACATCACACTATACGCTACGAGAACAATCAAAAAATCATTTTTGTGATCGATTAAATGAGCTCGACCAATGCTATCGTGCGGTGGCCGTAGCCGCAGCCTAACTAAAAAGCCACCCGAGGGTGGCTTTTTTTGATGTCCATAATGCTTTTGTTAAACCACAAAGCCAACGTAAAGTAATAGTAGACCCAGTACGAAATAGAACATGGCTTTCATTTTTGGTGTTATTACTACATATTTTTTCACACACTCACAATACCCATGAGGAAACCATAGTTTTATCACTGCCATGACGAGTAAGAACCACCCCGTCAGTGTGACTACAATATCCCACCCTATCCAGTTTGTGTGATTTAAAACCACAAACAAACCTAACAGGAGTCCTATGATCACTGATCCACCGGCACCAGCGTGACTAGATGAATCTTTACCCTTAACAGCATGGTCTTGATTGAATAATGCTCCCAAGGACACCAATAAGAAAAACAGACCCAG
>DMFG01000009.1 GCA_003450655.1 Coxiellaceae bacterium
GTTTTGGTGCAACACCAGGAGATTCAGAAACGACTTTTTTTCTGTCATCATAGGCTTTTTTCAAGGTTTTAGTTTGATCTGTTGTAAGTGGCATTAAGTTATTAAGCGTTTTTGCAAAAGCTTCCTGACTAATTTCAGTATCTCCAAGCGCATTAGATTGATCAGAACTCTCCGCTGAAGAGTTATCTACCTGACTATTGCCCGTTTGTTCTTGTGACATCATTTCCATTGACGAAGGGTTCTGGGTTGTATTACCACTCACACCAAACGAACTAGCTAATGCAGCAGACGATGCAAACATCACCCCAATAACTATTATACTTATGTTCTTTATCTTTGTTTTCACGATATTTACACCTACTCTCTACTTATACTTAATTAAATATTTAACAACTGCGACCCAGCGGTTTTTTGTAACACTGGAAGGAAATTATTAATTGCTATACGATCCGGGAACTTTTCTACAGGTTCACGAATCACAATAACTGTTACCTCAAAAGGCATATTGATGGTTTTATTTTCATTAACAAATGAAACCATAATCGACATCTTTACTTTCCAAGCATAATGCCCATTCACAACTGTCTTTTGCTCCATCACGGGAGGTGTTGTGATTTTAACTGTTGACACCATTTGTTTAGAAACTAATGTTTTTAAGTTATTACTCTTTTCCATTGATTGATAAAAATCATTCCAACCATTAGGTGTATAAGCATCAGCAACCGACTGTAATTGACCGCGATAATGAATAAAGTCTTGACTAAACGAAGCGCGAACCTTATCGGCAACCCATTGTAATACATAAGTATCTGACACCGACGGATCAGATAATGCGCGTGAGTTAATCATTCGACCGTCTGGTGCAACAGCAAAATATCGCACAACTGGAGGCTGAAGTGCTTTGCAAGTAATACCAAACACTAACAAAGCATTAATAATTAACAATATAATAAATGCCATACTGGCTTGACGATATTGATCTCGGTAGAAAGCATTACGAAACATGACAAGCTCCATGCCCTTACCTAATATTTTGTCTTTGCTTTTTTGCTGACTCACAATCATATCCCCGTAATTTTACTGATAAAATGTATTGAAATGTTCTATCTGCAACCCTGACGGTGCTGCAATATCTTTAGATCGAACAATCTTCATTCCAATAATTAATTTTTTTTGAGCACTGTTACTAGCACTGTTAAATGATACAAGTACCGGCATCTCAACATCCCAATAACGAATACCATGATCTACCCCTGTATCTTTTACTACTGGGTCATCCGTCACAATCGCATCAACTTCAAGTTTTTGAGATTTAATAACTGATAAAAAACCAGAGCTTTGCATAGCATCGTTATATGAAGACCATCCAGCCTTGGTAAAATAAATTTTCATGTCATCTAATTGACTTGAATAATGTTCAAAATTTAACTGATACACTTTCTTACTGGCGATGCTTGCCCACTGGGTTACCAATCCTTCTGTTAACACTGGATCTGACAATGCATGCAGTGGTGTTTGCTCGCCATTTGTAGAGGAACCATAGTATGTAACATTTTCTCGTTTCAGTGATTGATAGATAAATGTCGCCAGAAGCAGTGTGGCTGTGATGACCAACAGAGTAATTAGCTTCATCATTTTACGAAATTTATCTCGATAAAATGTATTTTTTTTAAGCTGTAAATTAAATACGTCTTGTTCGCTCATACTGATTCTCTTCTTAATGACCTATTGTTAAACCGTATATTTAAAACTTATGACAACTCGTCTATTGTCATATTGACCTTTTGGCGTACTATTTGAAGCAACAGGATCAGCGCTACCATATCCAACAGAATATACATAACGTGTATCCACACCTTGTGACCATAAATAACTAGCTATAGATTGTGCCTGTGCATCAGTCAGTGCTACGCCAGCTTTATCTTGCGAGATACCATTACCAATGGTGCTATCAGTATATGCTGCAACCTTAATGCGGTTAGTCTTATAAGACTTCACAATACTAGCGATATGATATAAAACGGATTTACTATTTGATGCTAAATTAGCTGATGATGTATTAAATACTCGATCACTAGGAATAACAATTTGAATACTCTCGCCTACTCTAATCACATGCACATCATTGGCTTTAAGAATGCCTAATGAATATGATCGACTTTCATATTGTGACAACTGAGCTGCCTGAACATTTGAGGCGCCTGACTCTGTTTGTGTTGTACTACTGCAAGCACTTAAGCTGATAGTACTAACAGCAATAACCCCAGTTGAAATGATTGTCGCGATACTTTTTTTCATTATTTCTCTCTTCTCAAAAATGATGTAATTTTTCATTACATCTCAACATTAATGTCTAAAACCCACATTAAATACGGGTTCCTTAAAGAACCATTAATTTACCAAACTATACTTAAGGGAATATTAAATTTTTCATCTATTTGCTAAATTTTTGATCATTTTTTGAGTGGAGAGAGAATCACCAGCTATGAATTTTAAATCGGTATATTTTTCAATAACTTATCTAAATCAATAGGATTGCATGTTATCTTTTATATATTTCGCACGATAAAAAAACCACTTAACAATCCAGCATATAATTTTATTGAATTTAAACAATGAGTTATGGATATCCTTATAATATTACAAGCCTTTCAGAATTGACTGAACACCTCTGAGTAGTACCGTCCGCTTATCATGATCACCTAAAGGTGAAGCACAGCACATGCCTCAGATGACAGTAACCATTAAAATCAGTCAGATGACTGTTTTATTGCTATTTTTTCAATAATTCGATCAATAGTAGCAACTAACGAACCAACTGGAACATCAACAATATGCTCGGGAGGATAGGCCGTACTACGCTGCATATCAGCCGTTAATTCTAAAGCTACATTCATAGCCTGCTGAGAGTTTTGACCTGCTAGGCGGCCTAGATATTCGAACTGGTCACGACATTGAGCACGACTTACAATTGACCCCTTCATACCCTCAATTTCATTCGCTGATAACAACCCTTGAATATGATCATTCACCGTTAATGGAGCGAACAAACTCAGACCTTCTTCATCATATTCTTCTGTATTCGACCAAGAAGACTCTGAATCCTCAAAAAAAGCAGCAAAAGGCGAATCTGTTGCAACGCCCTGACCGATGCCACTAAACTGTTGCAATGCCAATAATGAGCGATCCATTGGGGCTGATACCGAGCCATTAACTGTTAATAAATTACTTAATTTATCAACCTCTTCATTACTAGCCTCAACCTGAGTTAGCAATGCACCCTCTTGTGCAATTTCATTAAAACTTTGTATGGATTTCTGAAAACGCTCAACATCTTGATCTTCTGGCGCATCGACTTTTAAAAATTGATTGAGTCGCATCCGTTTAACCGGCTTAGGGTTAGCAAAAAATGTTTTACCACGAATAATTTTTGACTTAAAAAATAGGTGATATTCACCAGGAGCCTGTTCTTTTAGATCCAGTAAATCTACACGCGCACGTTTTTCCATACGCGCACCTTTACCATCCTGGTAATTACCCAGAACACTATTTGCGTCAACTTGGAAGTTTTCAACCTGACTGACGTAAGACTCACCTGCCGATTTCATGAAGAAATCCCATGTCTCTGTAGGGTCTTCTAATTTCATACAAATCTTAATGTTGGTATTCGCACCAATCGATGCAGCTTCTTCTTTCGACGCTTTTTGAAATGCCGGTAAATCCTGACCCGCAAATACCACCGAGAAACCTAATGAACGAGCCTGTGCAGGCACAACGGCAAAACCTTCTACGGCATAATAACCATACTCATCAAGAATACATAAATAAGGCGTTTCTGCGTTTGTTGGACGACTATCAACAATATCTTCTAAATCACCTTCAACGTGATCACCCAAACCTGCTGCCATCATCGCTTTTAATGTAGCGATAATTACCTTACCTAACTGTGACAATTCATCTGGCGATTTTTCTAATGCGGGTAATAACACACATAAAATACGACGATTTAACACCACATCGGATAAATCTACCTCAGCCAAGTTAGTCCTTAAAATATGACCATAGGTATCTGCTAACGATGTAAATACACGCACTAACTGCATCGTAATAAAACCATGTTGTTCAAGTACTTGTGACACTTGCTTACCTTTTTTCTCTGGATTAAAACCAGGCAATGTGAGCACATAGTTCTTTAATGGTTCTAACATGGTTTCAGGCATATTTTCCAAACTAACAGACTCTTGACCATCTCGAATAAAAACTTTATCTAAAACCATTGCCTCAAGACGTGGTAAATGAAAATAGTTACGAATCACGTTAGCATCTAGGAGAATATTACCCGCATCACGCATAGGCACTAATACCTTCATTAACGCTTCAACAAAACCAATAGCACGACCTTTCCACATATCACCATCTGAAGAAGAAGACGAACTATCCATCAAGCTCACAACCAACTGAGCCAACATACTTGATGAACCACGTGCAAAAGGATTCAGTGTATTCGATAAACGGCGTTCTTGTGGACCAATAACATCTCGCGCACCCGTCATGAAGTTAATCAATAACATATCGTCTTCACGCCCCATGGAACGAACCATGGAAAAGAGCTTAGAAAACAGCGCATTATCACCCTTACCATCAACATAAATAAAACCACTCGCTTGTAACAGCGCATTATAAGCAACTGAAATCAGCATTTCGGTCTTACCACTACCGGTTGAGCCAAAGATTAATGCATGTGTTCTCATGTCATCGTTGTTAAACCATAATTCATCATCTGTCGTATTTTCATTCCCTAAATGATAAATACCACGCGCCTTACGAGGCTTATTAGAGCCTGGCATGGGATCATTATAATCTGATAAACCAGAACGTTGCGGCATTTTGAATGGCAATTTCTTTTCACGAGTAAAACAAAAAATAACAACACTTAAACCAATGAATACACACAGCTCTGACACCACAGGGCAAGTAAAAGTAATAATCATAAATGCCACCATAAGGAAAGCAACCGCTCGTGGATTTTTCATAAAATCCACAATACGCTGACCTAGTGTCCGTGTATCCCTAAAAATATGATGTTGATTCCGTTCATGTAATTCGCTTAATGCTCTTTGCTGTGCCATAACTCACTCTCATCAATGTATAAAATATCTTCTAGCGCCGCTTTATAGGCAGAAACAGCCTCTTTCACCATAGGGGTTTTCACAGCACGCTCCATGCGCTTTTCTGCTAACCAATGGGAAAATACACCAGACACCTCAACAGTAGAGGTTTGTCGGCCTACACTATTCAGCATATACCACATGCGACGATCAACGGGTTTCAACCATAAAAACTCTGCTGATGCTAGCACACCATCTGTACGGGCTAACTCTAGCAATGTTGCAAGCACGGTATTATTGTAACCATGACGCTTGACGGTCCATTTAAGTACCTTTGAGTTTTTATATTTCTGAACAGCTTCCTCAACTCCTGAGAAATTTAATTTCCCCGATGCTGAAGAAGACGCTATTTGTGCTAAAAATTGCTTAGCTTCACTGCGATTTTTCGTTGCGCACGCAAGAAAAATCACCACTAATGCTTTACCATGAATCGGCAAACGATCGACACCTTGCCACATCCTACCAAGCTGCATGGAAAATATACGACCTGCTGACTTTTCATCAACCGACCATACGGTTTGAGCCAAAACCTGTTGTTTTGATAGGATATTATTCTCTTTACCAAAATCCAATGGCGTCTGAGCCATTGCCCATGGACCTTTATCAATATCTTCTTTAACCAAGTCCAAAGAAACCACTGGAGTAATCTGAGGCCAATTTTCAACCTCGCACTGCCTTAATGTTTTCATATTATAAATCTGACGGAAACGAATATTACCATGTTTAAAATACGATAAACCTGCTAAAACCAACAAAACAAACATGCACGGATAACGAACCCAAATACCCACTTGTTTATTCATGGCTGAAAAATTACTGAAACTTTCTGTTCTTGGTGAGACTTGCGAAAACATCTGTCCTAATGCTGTGATTGAATCACCCCGACTGATCTGCCAATGATGAAATGAAACTAAATCAACTACTTTTGCTGCACCAGCAACCAAATAATGAATCAGTAATAGTTCGTAATAACGGAAATAATTTACAGGCATAACAACCCATTCGCGCTTTAACCACCAAACAAAGAGAATAACGCCGCAGACTAATATACTCATCCACATGAGGTTACTGGATTGATCACCCGATGATCCGTTACCTTGTTGTGCCATAATACTACCTACCTAAAAAACTTATTTTTGAATGAGTCGCCCTTGTTTTAAAACATACACCTGCTTCATATAATGAAGCTCAATAATATTTTCGACTGACAAACACCCTTGCTCTAACATCACCACAGGGTGATCTGAGTGATTTGCTGAGCGTTGTACACTCTCTTGCAAATCCATGAGATGATCACGATTAACGCGCAAAACAACATAGGCATCGCAACTCTGATCAACTTTACTGCGAATTCTAGCTTTTGCCGCCTCTTCATTGTCATAGAGTGGTCGACCTAACATCGTGTGTTTAATCGACTTTAACTGTAATGCCCATGCTGCCAAATCATGACCTTGTGCTTGATACAATGTCATATAAAGTAATTGCTCGTGATCTTCTAATATCAC
>DMFG01000051.1:0-5266 GCA_003450655.1 Coxiellaceae bacterium
CCTTTAGAAATTTTTCAATGATCGTTTGAGTATCTCTTTGATCAGAATGACTTTCAGTAGTTTCAGGCGTTGGATTCCTTTGATTGCCAGTGTTGTCATGGTTTGGGTGGATTTCTTGATTAGACTGTTCTGAAACACCCGCTTCTGGCTCAGTTGTGAATTCAGCCTCTTCCCGCGCCATCAAATACCGTAATTCTTTCTCATTGATTAGAGTTTCACTAGACGTTGGGGTTTGAGCGTCTTCAAAAGCTTTTTCAGCCAAGAGTGCTTCATTAATGGCTTCACGGTTGGCAAGCTTATGATCTAATCTGTCGTTTTTCGACGCAAGTTTTTTATCTATTTCTAGTGCAAGATTGTGTTGTTGAGCGATTGCATCATTATCGCTATTTTGTCTCATTTCTCGATAACTATCTCCGCCATGTCTTTCAAAAGTCCTGAGATTTTGCTCGTTGCTCGATGATGGATTGTGAACGCAAAGATTATCATATTCTCTGCCCATTAGCGCTGCTTGTGCTTGCAGGTCAAGGTCTGTGAGTTTTAGATTATTGTTTAGAGGCTTGCTGATGCTTTTGAGCCGCTGGTTTACTTTTGAGGTAAGTAGATGTGTAGTTGTTTGATGTGTCCAGGCGGGGTTAGGAGCGCTCATAGTAGTAACTTAGGGTTGTTTAGTAATATTTAATATAGTTTACCAGTCAAACCTTAAGGTTGTATTAAAAAATACAAAAAACAAAATAAATAACCAATTGATTTTAATATAACTTTTTATTTTCTGCGTTAGCCGGTGATAAATTGCGCTGAGCAGCTGGCAATTAATCGGTTTTGATTATCGTGGCATCGTGACTCTACCACGGTCAGTCGTCTACCTGATCTTATCGTTTTAGCTTCAATATCAAAGTATTGCCCTGAGCCTGGTCTTAGGTAATTGATTTGTAGATTGGTGGTGGAAATATCTCTAATCAGTGCGGTCATCACTTCTAGGGTTAGCTCAGGTTGTTTATTGAACACACTTAATGCCGCGCATAGGCCGCTGACGGCATCTAATGCTGCAGCCAGTGTTCCTCCATGTAAAATTTGGGTATAAGGATTACCAATAAGTTCCTCTCGCATAGGAAATTTAACGGTGACTCGACCATGTTCAAAGGCTTCTAAAGAGAGCTGTAAATGTTGGTGAAGGGGGACACTAAGGTATTGTTTGATAAACTGGTCTAGTAGTTGATTTGAGTCTGTCATGAGTCGCCCTTGGTTAAACTATAAAGTCACATTGTCTCCAGGCTTCATAGGCTATCACGGCAGTTGCATTCGATAAATTTAAACTTCGACTGTTGGGTAGCATTGGGATGCGTATTTTTTGAGAGAAAGGGAAGTTATCAAGCAGTGTTTCTGGAAGGCCGCGACTCTCAGGGCCTAGCAGGAACGTGTCTCCTGGTTGATAGGCGGGGGTCGAGTGATGTTGTTTGGCTTTGGTGGTGCATAGAAACAGACGATTGGTATCAATGGCTGATAGGAAGTCTTCTAGACTTTTGTGCTCCTGAATCGATGCGTATTCTTGGTAATCTAGACCTGCTCGCCGACAGGTTTTGTCATTGATAGAGAACCCCAGTGGATGAATGAGATGCAGTTGGTTGCCAGTGTTGGCGCATAAGCGAATGATGTTCCCCGTATTCGGGGGGATTTCTGGTTCATAGAGTGCGATGTGAAACATGGTTAGTGTAATGCCCAGGCGAATAGTAGGCTGAGCATAGTTTCATAATTTAACAGCTCGCGCAAACTTGATTAATGCACAGTTGTTCGCGGGCTATGCTTCAGTGGTTGATTCACCAAACTGGCTGTCATACCAAGTGTCATGCACAACTTTTGCAGTAATGAAGTCATTGGCGCGAAGGTGTTTGTATACTTGTTGTTTCAATTCTAGCGGTAGATCTGCATACATAATGTTTTCTCCTCGGGTTGTGGGTACACAATTTAGAACGTAATCAGTATATGTGTCGGGTTGGTGCAGCGGTGTAAGTGATTTGCGGTAGACTGGGATGGACAACGTGCCTTATGGCTGCAAGTTATAGCCGACAACAGTGGTGTTGATTATTAAAAATACACTAAAAGCTATTATGATGACTATTATTACGGTTCTTGTTCAGTTTCATTGGACTTTTTTTCGATGAGGGCTATAATTCACCTTGCTTATGTCTTATTTTTGAACAAGACGGGTAAGGTATATCCCTTTGCCCTTTACTGAATAAGGAATTCCTGTGACAGATTCGAGGCCTATTTTAAACAACCCTTTTAAATATCGTTTTCCCATTACTGCCATTGCTTCTATTGCCCATCGTTTAACGGGTGTGGTCTTATTTTTTGCGATTCCCTGCACTTTATGGGCGATGCATCTAATCGCATCATCCCCATCAGACTTTGCTCATTTATCAGCTTGTTTGCAGAGTGTTCTAGGAAAGTTGGCTATATGGGTAATACTTGTGTCGCTGGCATACCATGTTTTGGCAGGTATTCGCCATTTAGTAATGGATTGTGGTTTTGCGGAAAGTTTGGCGGCTGCAAAATTCTCTTCTTGGCTCGTGTTAATTTTGGCTGTCGTGATTATGATCATTCTAGGGGTGTGGTTATGGGTGTAAAAAATAATTCTCAAGGCCTTCGCGATTGGATGGTTCAGCGTATATCCGCTGTGTTAATCGCTGTTTATTTTATTTCATTAACTATTGTCTGTATGAGTCATTTAGATCAGCTGGCTACCCATAGTTTCTGGGCTGACCTGATGGCGAGTGCTTTATTTCGTTGGTCAACAGCATGCATTCTCTTTTTAATGGTATGGCATGCTTGGATTGGGCTTTGGACAGTGATGACTGACTATGTTCATCACCGTTGTTTGCAACGTTTGCTTTTATTAATAGTTGCCGTATTGCTAATTGGTTATTTTGCGTGGGGTGTTTCCATACTTTGGGCATGATGTTTAATGAATGATTAAGGGGTTTCGATGTCGATACCAGTAAAAGAGTTTGATGCAGTGATTGTGGGTGCCGGTGGTGCTGGAATGCGTGCCGCTTTGGAGCTTGCACAGTCTGATAGTAAGGTTGCGGTGATCTCTAAAGTATATCCAACACGATCACACACCGTATCGGCCCAAGGGGGTATTGCTGCTGCTTTGGGTAATGTCATGGAAGATAAGTGGCAATGGCATATGTATGATTGTGTGATGGGTGCCGATTCATTGGGTGATCAGGATGCCATTGAGTACATGTGTCAAAATGCACCAGCAGCCATTATCGAACTAGAACATATGGGTATGCCATTCTCTCGTTTAGATAACGGAAAAATTTATCAGCGCGCCTTTGGTGGTCATACCATAAACTTTGGACAAGAGATTGGTCGTCGTACGTGTGCAGCAGCTGACCGAACGGGTCATGCTATGTTGCATACGCTCTATCAGAAAAATATACAGGCCAATACTAACTTTTTTGATGAATGGTTTGCGCTTGAATTAGTCCACGCAACCAATGGAGGAATTGCAGGTGTCATTGCTATTTGCATGGAGACCTCAGAGGTGGTTTTCTTTAAATCTAAAGCAACTGTTTTAGCCACAGGTGGGGGTGGTCGAATTTTTCAAAGTACAACCAATGCTTACATCAATACCGGAGACGGTATGGGGCTTGCATTACGAGCGGGCTTACCTTTGCAAGATATGGAATTCTGGCAGTTTCACCCAACTGGATTATATGGAACGGGTTGTTTGATGACCGAAGGTTGCCGAGGTGAAGGTGGTTACCTGATCAATAAAGATGGCGAGCGTTATATGGAGCGCTATTCACCACATTTGAAAGATTTAGATTGTCGTGATTTTGTTTCGCGTTCTTCTTTGCTTGAAATTGCAGCAGGGCGTGGGTGTGGGCCTAAAGGTGATCATGTGCTGTTAAAGCTTGACCACTTAGGGGCAGAGGTTTTGAACGAGCGTTTACCTGGTATTTTAGAAATTGCCCGAGTGTTTGCTAATGTGGATCCTGTCAAAGAACCAGTGCCTGTGTTGCCAACGTGTCATTACCAGATGGGGGGTATTCCAACTAATTTTAATGGTGAGGTGATAACGATCGATGCAAATGGTGATGATCAAGTAGTGCCTGGTTTATTTGCTGCAGGTGAGTGTGCCTGTGTTTCTGTACACGGAGCCAATCGCCTTGGAACTAATTCACTACTGGATCTAGTTGTTTTTGGGCGTGCAGTTGGTTTGTTTCTCAAAGATAAAATAAAAAATGATCTCGATTTTTCAGCTGAAGATAGTGCGGCTATTGATAAAGCATTGACTCGCTTGAACCGTTGGAAAGATCCGGATAACACAGAGGACCCTTATGAGATCCGTACTAGAATAAAAACAATTATGCAGGAGTGTTTTGGTGTTTTTAGGGATCATGAGCCAATGAAAAAAGGTCTTTCTGAATTGGAAGAGCTCGAGCAACGACTTCAAAAAGCAAAACTGCACGATACTTCTAAAGTATTTAACACAACTCAATTTGAGATGTTTGAGCTTGATAATATGATGGCAACTGCATTGGCGACGGCCCGCTCATCCTTACATAGAACTGAGAGTCGTGGGGCTCATTCTCGAGAAGATTACCCTGATCGTGATGATAAAAATTGGCTATCGCATACAGTTTATTTTGACGATTGTCGTTTTACTACGCGCCCGGTAAATATGGAGCCAAAGGATATAGAACCGTTTCCAGTTAAAGAAAGAGAGCACTAGAAAGCTGAGGTTTAAACTATGACAAAAGAAAATCGTACACTTATGTTTCAAGTCTACCGGTTTGATCCTGAACAAGATAAAAAACCGGAGATGCAAAGTTATACCATCAACACAGATGACTTTGAAGGTGAGATGCTACTTCATGCTGTTGAGCACCTGAAAGAAGCTGTTGATCCAACGTTGGGTTTCAGGAGATCTTGCAGGGAGGGTGTTTGTGGTTCCGATGGAATGAATATTAATGGTAGAAATGGACTCGCTTGTGTAACTAAATTAGCCGATCTTCCTGATCATATTACGCTTCAGCCTTTGCCTGGGTTACCAGTGATCAAAGATCTAATTGTCGATATGGAAGGCTTTTTTTCACATTACAAGTCAGTTCAGCCATATCTTAAAAACGATATGCCAGAACCTAAAGCGGAACGCTTACAAACACCAGAAGAACGTGCCAAGTTAGATGGCATGTATGAATGTATTTTATGTGGGTGTTGCACTAGTTCATGTCCATCATTTTGGTGGAATCCA
>DMFG01000051.1:5563-5790 GCA_003450655.1 Coxiellaceae bacterium
TCCATCATTTTGGTGGAATCCAGAGAAGTTTCTAGGGCCTGCTGCGTTACTCGCTTCCTATCGCTTTATTGCGGATAGTCGTGATACGGCAAGTGCTGAGCGGTTAGCACCATTTACTGATCCTTGGAAAGTGAATCGTTGTCGTACCATTATGAATTGTACCAGTGCTTGTCCAAAGGGCTTAAACCCAACGAAAGCCATTAATCATATTAAACATGAAATTGTAT
>DMFG01000176.1:0-170 GCA_003450655.1 Coxiellaceae bacterium
TACCCGTCAGACCAAAGAAACCAAATAACGACAACAAAGTCAGCTCACGCCCAAGTAACCAATGCCCCCAAATCGCACCCTCTAAACCAAGCGGAATAGCCACCATGACCCACAGCGGCCAAATAAATGAAGATGACACCCAAGCTAATATTAAAAAAATTAATAATAAC
>DMFG01000176.1:471-6852 GCA_003450655.1 Coxiellaceae bacterium
ATATTAAAAAAATTAATAATAACATCGCGATAACCGCAACCTTCATTTCATTAATGGTATTCGCCTCCTCCATAGAACGACCCTTCATAACATATTGAACACCATAGCGATGAGAGATCTTAGAGAGCTCATTGGCTATCACAGAGGTCATGATGTGCTGGGCATTCCCCTGGAAACGATCAACTTCAGCGACGACATGGACAACCAATTGGCGATCGAGATGCTGCAACGTATCAAAAGCCTTCTCTTGATGGATCGTCACTAAGGAGCCTAGTGGGATAATGGCCCCCTTAGCAGTTTTAATGGGTAAGTGCTCTAAAGTTGAGAGCGCTGAATCATGTGAGGCCTGTATTTTAACTGAAACAGCAATACGATCTTGATTGAGGTAATGCGTTTGTATAACTGCACCTGCAAAAGCGGCTCGTACTTGTTCTCCAATTTGTTGGGTCGTAATGCCTAACGCATGCGCCTGATGAGTCAACTGGAAAGTAAATGCATTTTTTGCATAAGGCATCGTATCCGTTACATTATATACACCCTTATAATTTTGTAGAACTTTTTGTAACGCCATAGATGCCTGCTTGAGCGTTTCTGCAGAAGAACCATATAGCGCTATATCAATATCAGAACCTGGCATACCTTTGCGAGGCGGCATAATCCGCACACTGTCAACCCAAGGTGTTTCAACCAAACGCTGGCGCCATGCATCTATAAAATCTTGATTACTGATTCTCCGAACTTCAGGTGATGTTAATTCTAATACGACAGAACCTAATCGTTTATGATTACGTGTTTCATTACGATCTGTGCCCTGATAAAAATATTGAACCATAGACTGAATTAATGACTCATCAGGCGAAAGCGACGCATCAGCTTCGCGAGCAGAGCGCTCAAGCTCCTTTAAATAAGAGGACATCTGCGACTGCGTCACTCCCGCATGAAATGTAATATCTGCATTAACTAAGGTGCCATCGGGTGATGGAAAAAAAGTAAACGTTAAACGTCCACTGGTCACGAGACCTAACGAAAGGACGATAGAAGCTATCACGGTAGTTAACAGCACTAATTTATGTCGCATACAATACAAGATAAATCGACGATAATGATCATCCCTAAACGTCACAAAAGCATTATCTAGCCAGCTTCTCACATAAGATGGCTGTCGCTTAGATGCAAGCTTTAAACTGTTACTGACATGATATGGCAAAATCAGAAAACACTCGATCAGTGAAGCAATGACCACACAAATAACTACCAGAGGAATAGCAAACAACACCTCCCCCATCATCCCCTTTAGCAATAACAATGGAGAAAACGCCGCCAAGGTAGTGAGAGATGAAGCCATAATGGGTGTCAACATTCGCTGAGCTCCTTCCCCTGCTGCCTCATGAGGACTTTTGCCACTTTGATATAGTCGAACCCCCTCCTCTGCAACCACTATGGTGTCGTCCACAATAATACCCAAGGTCATGATCAATGCGAACAAGCTGATCATGTTGATTGAACCACCAAAGACCCATAAACAAAACAGCGCACCTAATATCGATAAAGGGATGGCTAATGACACCCACAGAGCCACTCGACCACGGAGAAAAAGAAATAACAATACAAAGATAAAGATCAAACCCCATGATCCATTATCTATTAAAACCCCGATACGTTCCTTAATCACTTTCCAAAATTCATAATACACTTTGATGTGTATGCCATCAGGCCAAGTAGATTGGGCCTCTTTTTTCCATTGCGATAACAGCTTGGCTGTCTGTAAAGTGTCAGCATTTTGTGAACGAAATAAGGTTAATTCAACCGCAGGCTTATCTTTATAGCGGATTGTTTGCGCATAGCGCTCTGGTCGCTTAACAACCCCAGCAATATTTAATAATCGAATGACTGTTTGAGCATCGCCGGAAATAATAGGGATTTCTCTTAAATTAGCTGTAGATGTCACCTTCGAATCTGATCGCACGCTTTGACGATACGTGGAGCCATCTAACGTCCCTGCAGCAACATTTTGACTTTGTTGATGAATATTATCAGCAATTTGCCCTAGGTGCTGACGGAGTAATAATAACTGCTCCATAGGAATATTAACTTGCAGCTGTTCATCTGGAAGCCCATTGATCTCCACCTTGTCGACACCGCGTTCTAATAGTTCCTGCTGCGCTTGATAGGCCCAATGCCTTAAAGCACGGGGATGATCATCGGTTGATAAGATAATACGAGCAATAGGATCATAAATCTGAACCAATGTAACTTCAGCAGGACGACTGCCATCTGGAGAATGATCCACTAAGCCCAGCTGATCACGGACACGCTGAGTGGCTTCTGCCATGTTGATGCCATGATTGAACTCAACCACAATCATTGACAAACCTTGACTAGACACAGAACTCATCCGTAACACATTATCAATATCGCCTAGCTGTTTCTCAATAGGGGTTGTTATCGCTTGCTCTATATCTGTTGGGTTAGCCCCAGGCCAAGTCACCGATACCACAACCGTATTAAGGGAAAACTCCGGAAGAAAACGCGTATGAAGCTGGCTAAGGCCAATCGCCCCCAAGATTAAAAAAATAAGCACTAATAGATTAGAGGCCACACGGTGAGAAAGAAAATAGCTGATAAAACCTGAGGATTGCTTATCCATTTCATGAACCCTGAGGTGTTATTGAAACTAACAACCCATTCACTGCCTGAGGCAATTGTACCGTTAAGATCTGCTGACCTGTCGTTAAGTCATCAGATTTAATCACATAATTACGCTTACGATCATTATAAATTGATCCTAAGACATTAACGTGAACCGCATGTAATCGATTTTTATCGACAACATACACCTGACTATCGTGGTATAAAGCCGACTCAGGAATCACATACGTTGAGTCAACTGCAGGCAGATCAACGGTGACCGGCGCATGAACACCCATAACCAGTGACGCATTATCCAAAGGCGCAACAAAAATACCCTCTTGCCCTGCTTGCGCCTCTTTTACATAAGGCGTTAAACGTAGCAAATCTAAAACAATCGTTGAACCATTCAATTGCCATTGAGCAGTAATAGGCATATTAAGATCTAAATTATTCTGAATGATAGGAACATACGTCAAAGGGATTAATGCATGCACTTCTTTTTTCTGAGACGGCATAATTTCAATCACAAAATTACCTGATATAGCACGCTCCCCTTTAGCCACAGCAATCTTTGTCACCTGACCTAAAACCGGAGATTGAATATAACAATAATCAACATTAATCTGGTCTTTTTGTATTTGTACCATCAGCTTTTCTGAACGTAGCTTTAATCGACCCTGCTCATGTTGACTTAAACGTACATCCTCCAAACTATTCCGATAAGCCATCGATCGTAAATTAAATTCACGCTGCTTGGCACTTAACTCTTCTGCACTGACATAATTTTTCTGATTCAAACTGTTGTAACGATCTAAAGAGGCCTGCGCGAGGTCTAGTAATTGCTTTTGGTGGTCACGATTGTCTTCTAATCGTTTTAAATGAGCCACCTCAGACTCTAGCTCCGACTGAACATGGGCCAAGTCAGACTCGTGCAAGCGTAAGGCTAATTGATACTCTCTTGAACTCAATTCAATCAAGAGCTGCCCAGACTTCACCTTATCTCCTTCTTTGACAAGGACACGTGAGACCGTTGATGATACTCCCGCTGATAATTGGGTTAAATCCGAATGATCAACACGTCCATAAAGAAATAAGTGAGGAGTATGAGAACTAGGCTCTGGGAGAGTGGTGACTGATACTGGCCATTGCTTTTCAGAAGGAGGCAATCGAGTAGCATTCACACGAAAAACATGCATCAAAGAAAAAATAATTACTGTGACGCCACAGATTGCGATTAATACCCAGCGTGTTGTTTTAGACTTCCATGCCACCACGTCAACACCTTATTCTTTCTATATAAAACAATATATTACAATAGGTTATCATAGCCAAAAGGCAGCACGAACACCAGCTCAAAAACACCCACCTGAATATCAAGGCAGTAGACTAACGATGACGACGTTCATGCAACCAACGCAGAACAACGGGTAATATAGAAACCCCAATAATGGCCGCAATAATCGGCATCAAGTAGCGATCGATCGAAGGAATCTGGCTACCCAAAAAATACCCCAAACCACAGATACTCACCACCCATACCACAGCGCCCCCAATATTACATAAGGTATAACGACCATAGGGCATGCGTACCATGCCAGCCGTCACAGGAATAAAAGAACGAACAATCGGCATAAAGCGACCTAAAAATAGCGAGTGAATGCCATAGCGAGCGTAAAAGGCTTCTGTTCTTTCTAGGTATTCAGCTTTGTAGTACCAACGATCTGGACGCTTGGAAAGCCAACCACCTAAATACTTTCCTATCGCGTAACTGATCATATAACCAATAATTGCAGTCACAATCAGCAGTGGCACGACTATCGACATTTTGAATACACCACGCGAAGCCAGCAAACCAACAGTGAATAACAGGCTATCTCCAGGCAAACAACACCCAACGATTAATCCCATTTCTAATAAAATGATGGCACATAAACCGGGATAGCCCACGATGGGCACCCAATGAAGCAAAGCGTCGCTAGAGAAAAATTGATCAAGCATTAATTATATCGCCCACTAAAATCAAACAAGCATCGTAACCGAGGCGCAATACCAAACACAAGACTTAATCAATGCCCATGACATGATGCTGAATCCAAGAGATCTTATCTCTTATCTCTGTGGCTTGCTCAAACTCAAGATGCTCTGCGTGCCGCAACATGGTCTTTTCCATATCGGACAACGTGTCGGCTAGCTCAGTCTGCGTCATCTTTTGATAACGTAGAGACTCTTCTTGGATGTTTTGAACTTTTTCCTGGCCTGTCAACCTCTCTTCAGGTTCATCCGGCTCAAGAATATCACGAATACGCTTATTCACAGACCGAGGAATGACACCATGCTCTTCGTTATAGGCTAGTTGAATAGCTCGTCGACGCTCCCCCTCATCCAGTGCCGTCTTCATAGAACGTGTGATCTTATCGGCATAAAGGATAGCCTTTCCATGAAGATGCCTAGCGGCGCGACCTATGGTTTGTATTAAAGAACGAGAGGAGCGCAA
Organism: Coxiellaceae bacterium; assembly: GCA_003450655.1. Lineage (GTDB taxonomy): Bacteria > Pseudomonadota > Gammaproteobacteria > Coxiellales > Coxiellaceae > UBA9148. The sequence continues at coordinate 5,597 of DMFG01000176.1, forward strand.
AAATCCTTCTTTATCCGCATCGAGTATCGCTACCAAAGAGACCTCAGGCATATCTAAGCCTTCACGCAATAAGTTAATACCAACGAGAACATCAAATACTCCAAGACGTAAATCTCGAATGATTTCGACACGCTCAACGGTATCAATATCTGAATGTAAATATCGTACTTTAATACCCTGCTCTTTATAGTAGTCGGTTAAATCTTCTGCCATACGCTTAGTTAGTGTGGTCACTAAGATTCGCTCTTGCTTTTCAATCCGCTGATGAATTTCAGATAATAAGTCATCGACCTGCGTTTCTAGAGGACGAATCTCAATCTCCGGATCAACTAAGCCTGTTGGGCGTACCAGGAGCTCAATGGTATTATCTGAGTGTGATTGCTCGTAGTCACCGGGAGTAGCAGAGACATACACCGTTTGAGGAGCAAGTCGCTCGAACTCTTCGAAAGTCAGTGGGCGATTATCCAATGCGCTAGGTAAACGAAAACCATAGTTAACTAGATTCTCTTTCCGAGCTCGATCACCACGTGACATACCTCCCACTTGTGAGACAGTCACATGCGACTCATCAATAAACATCACTGTATCTTTCGGAATATAATCCATGAGTGTCGGAGGTGCATCTCCAGGGAGTCTTCCTGATAGATAACGTGAATAATTTTCGATACCCGAGCAATACCCGAGCTCTAACATCATTTCGATATCAAACCGTGTACGCTCCTCTAAGCGCTGACTCTCGACTAATTTATTTAACTCATTAAGCTCAGTGAGTCGTATAGCCAGGTCTTCCTTAACGCAATCAACCGTTTTAAGAATACGAGAACGCGGTGTCACGTAATGCGTTTTAGGGAAGATAGTTAATCTGGGTACTTTACGGATAACACGACTGGTTAAAGGATCAAAATAAGCCAGGCTATCCACCTCGTCATCGAATAGCTCAATACGAATAGCTTCCTTTTCTGAATCAGCAGGAAACACATCGATCACATCACCACGAACACGATAGCGAGAGCGCTCAAAGACATTATCATCACGCTTATATTGCATCTCAGCCAGTCGACGCAAAATATCACGCTGATCAATGCGCTCACCTCTGGATAAATGCAACACCATACTGAGATACAGCTTAGGATCGCCCAAACCGTAAATAGCTGATACCGTGGCCACCACAATTACATCGCGCCGCTCAAGAACTGCTTTTGTTGCTGACAAACGCATTCGTTCAATCTGCTCATTGACTGATGCATCTTTTTCGA
>DMFG01000176.1:7229-14976 GCA_003450655.1 Coxiellaceae bacterium
ATCGTAATAAGAAACAAAATACTCCACAGCATTGTTCGGAAAAAAATCTCTCAGCTCAGAATAGAGTTGTGCGGCTAACGTTTTATTCGGTGCTAAGACAATAGCTGGGCGCTGAAGGTCCTGAATCACATTAGCGACAACAAAGGTTTTACCAGAGCCTGTGACACCCAATAAGGTTTGCTGATACAAGCCATCTTGAATGCCACTGGATAGTTCTTCTATAGCTCGCGGCTGTTCTCCAGATGCTTGAAAAGGTGCTTCTAACTGAAATGGATGACTCATGACACTGTTTTATAATTTTAAAAACACAACCATACCGGAAAGGGAAACCCTTGTCAGTGATCACAATAAGATAATTGCAACAACGATAAACTTTGTTAATCTATGAACTAACTGACTAAGGATAGATGACATGACCATTTCTTTTTTATGGATAATCACTGGATTAGGCGTTATTACACTGATATCACAATGGGGCGCATGGTGGGTTAAAATCCCTCCTATTCTCTTCTTACTGATCATAGGTATATTAGTTGGCCCTATTCTTGGATGGTTCTCGCCTCAAGTAGTCTTTGGGCATCTCCTTGAGCCCATCATTTCACTCTCCGTGGCTGTTATATTATTTGAAGGAAGCTTAACGCTGAGCTTCAAGCAGATACAGGGCCTTGAATCTGTCATCCGTAACCTCGTCACCCTTGGCATTGCAGCGACCTGTATACTGACGTCGCTAGTTTGTCATTATTTATTGCATATCAATTGGAACATTGCCTTACTGCTAGGGGCAATCTGCACCATCTCTGGACCAACAGTGGTTATGCCGATGCTAAGAACGATCTCCCCTAATCAAAAGATCACAAACATATTACGCTGGGAAAGTATCGCAGCAGATCCTATCGGCGCACTACTAGCGATCATTGTACTAACTGGCATCATTACGTTGAGTCAACACGGGTCAACTGGGTTCTTTATTTTTTCAATTTTAGAAACTTTGATTGTTGGCGTAGGACTGGGCGTATTATTTGGTTATTTGCTAGGCAAAGCACTGCAATTACAATGGATACCAGACTTCTTACACAATGTAGCCACACTCTGCATTGTGTTGTTTGCTTATACGTTTGCAAGCTCACTCCGAGAAAGCTCCGGCCTACTGACGGTGACACTCATGGGTTTATGGATAGCCAACCGTCATGAAATTATTGCTGGCGAATTACTGGGGTTCAAAGAAAGCCTAAGCATACTCCTTATCTCTGGTCTATTTATCTTAATCGCAGCTCAAATGCATCTAAAACAAACACTGAGCTTGATACCAGCAGCTTGTATTTTATTAATCACCTTACAATTCATCATACGCCCCATCAGCGTCTTTTTATGCACTTGGCGCAGCATGCTCACTATAAGAGAACGGCTATTTTTAGCGTGGGTTTCGCCTAAAGGGATTGTATCAGCTTCTGTAGCTGCTTTATTTGTCATACAGTTAAACGACAATCAAATAGACCAAGCAAATATCTTATTGCCCCTGATATTATTAATTATCATTGGAATGGTGATTTTTGAGGGCGTCACAGCCCTACCGTTAGCCCGCTGGCTAAATATCTGTCAACCGGAGCCCAAAGGTATTTTAATCATAGGTGCGAACCCAGTCGCACAAGCCATCGGTAAAGCTCTTCAGGATGAAGGCATTCAAGTGATGCTAACCGCATTTGAATGGCATCATAGTCACAGCGCTAGAATGGCAGGTCTTCCCATCTATTATGGTAACCCCATTTCAGAACACGCTGATCGCCACCTTGATTTAGTCGGCCTTGGCAAACTATTCAGTTTATCAAGCTACCCTGATCTTAATGCGCTCGCTTCACTGCGCTATGCCAAAGAGTTTGGTCAACGAGAAGTCTATGCCATGCATATAGCCGCCGAATCTGAAGATAATTTCCAAGATAAATACCTGGCCGCTAAGCGCCATCATGGGCAAGCACTCTTTGACAAAGACTTAACCATCGATGCCTTCACAGAACAATTGAAGCACGGCAGTAAGATTCGCAGCACAACGCTAACAGACAACTTCACCTTTCAGGATTACCAGGCTCAACATGACAAAAAAGCTATCCCCCTGTTTGCCATCTCACCTAAGGGACGACTGCATATTTTTACTGAAAACACACAGCCTTCGCCAAGCACAGGGTGGAATGTTGTTAGCCTGATTGCACCCAGCCCAACTAGTTGACTTAAATAGGCTTTCATACGATGATTTGCTCTCATCATCGACGGAGCCAACCATGAGCCTACAACTATCTGATCGCGTTAATGCGATTCAACCTTCTGCCACTATTGCTATGAACGTGAAAGCTAAAGCACTTGCCGCAGAAGGTATCTCTGTGATTAACCTGAGCGTAGGAGAACCCGATTTCGATACTCCGACATTTATCCAAGAAGCGGCTATTACTGCTATGCAAGCAGGACAAACACGCTACACCGCTGCTGACGGCTCGCCGGCGCTAAAACTAGCGATTGCTCATAAACTAGAGCGTGACAATCACCTGCATTATGAGACTCAAGATATCTTAGTCACATCAGGTGCAAAACAAGCTTTATTCAATGCTATGCAAGCGCTACTTAATCCAAATGATGAGGTTATTATCCCTGCCCCTTACTGGGTATCCTACCCTGACATGGTCATACTAGCAGGTGCAAAACCCAAGATTGTTCATGCCGGCATCGATCAGCACTACAAGATTTCTCCCGAGCAGCTGGAAGCTGCCATCACACCAAACACCCGCATGCTGATCATGAACAGTCCATCTAATCCAACCGGCGCATCCTATCAAGAAAACGAACTGCAAGCCTTAGCAGAAGTCTTAATGAAACACCCGAAAATTGTTATCTTAAGTGATGATATCTATGAATATATCAACTTTGAAAATACATCATTTGTTAACCTAATCAACGTCTGCCCTGCACTCAGGGATCGTAGCATCATCGTCAATGGCGTCTCTAAATCACATGCTATGACTGGCTGGCGTATTGGCTATGCTGCGGGCCCCAGTGAGGCACTCGGCGCCATGAAAAAACTCCAATCTCAAAGTACCTCTTGCGCAAATGCCATTGCGCAAGCCGCTGCCGTGGCAGCACTCGACGCCACACCAGACACATTTTTCCAACCCATGCTAGAAGCTTATCAAGCTCGTCACCAATGGTTGCTCGAAGCCATCAATGCTATCGATGGATTTGAAGCTATACCAGCCCAAGGCACCTTCTATTTATTTGTACATGTCCAACAAGCCATTGAACGCCTCAATCTCAACGATGATTTAACATTTGCGACACTGTTATTAGAAAAAGGTCACGTTGCAACCGTCCCTGGCTCAGCTTTTGGTAGCCCTGGGTATTTGCGTCTCTCGTTTGCAACTAGCCTCGAAGCATTGAAAGAAGCCATTAAGCGCATTCAACATGTGATAGAAGGCTAAGCAATCGCATTGAGCAATAATCCAACAACTCAATAAGAGTATGAATAAATTATCAAAAAGGGATTGACCATTGCCTCGCTCAGGATTAATATAGCCTTCGATTTGAGTTGCAACGATATTCCCCGGTAGCTCAGTGGTAGAGCAGGTGACTGTTAATCACTTGGTCGGTGGTTCAAGTCCGCCCCGGGGAGCCATCTTGTTTATTGCATTAATTCACACACAGCAACTTCATCCAGCAACTTCATCCAGCAACTTCATCCAGCAACTTCATCCATCATCTACAAACATCCACCCTTACCTCATTAAATTCAGGAGAAAATCATGAATAAGAAACTTTTACTTTCAGCCCTTATAAGCTGTTTATTAACCATAACGGGCATCAACTCATGGGCTGATGAAACCACCACACAGAAAGACTTTAAGAACATCAACATCGAATGGAACGTACTACCCACAGCTTTTGGATACCTTTCAGGCAGTGTTAGCTATCGAACAAATAATGCATCTGCTGTAGGTGTTAACTTTGGAACGAGCATCAACAATAATACTGATGACAAATACCACAACATTGGCGTTGCATACAGCTATGCCTTAAACGGCGATTACACCAGCAGCGGATGGTTGATTAAACCTACCATAGGGTATGCTTATTACAAAAGTGAAGACAACTCTGAAAGCGACACCGGTGTCTTTACCTCTCTCTTATTTACCTACAAATGGCAATGGGATAGTGGCCTAAACCTTCAGCTAGGTTTTGGACCTATGTACTACTCCATTAATTACGATGACCAATGGGATAGAGACGATAGCTTAAATAGCGGCGTATCATTATCGGGTGAGTTCGGGCTAGGCTACAACTTCTAACACCATCGAATCAATTTCATACCATAATAAACAGCACCTTTGAGACCTAAACCGTCTCAAAGGTCGATACTGGTTAGAGCAAATCATCACCCCCAATCGCTCATCAATAATCATAACCGCTTACGCAAAAAACCTGGGGTAAATCTTATCTCCTGCGAGTTAATCATTCATAATAAACGCATTAGAGTGAAATACTGAAGTTTACAAAACATCAATATCAACTCACTATGACCGATCACTTTTAGAAATATGATAGGAAATAATAAAAAAGCATTTACAATAACCATCTTTATTATTATCGGAATCTATTCCGCAATCGTTTTAAACCATACAAAGATATATAAAAAAACTTTTTAATTTTACAATCACTATAGCGCACTTACTGCACTACCAGACCCAACACCTCAATTCATCTACTTTCAATTTAAAAACTCAGATATCAAAGCACACTGCTGCCCTAGTGTAACAACAAAAAAATTACTTCTATTCAAACTAACTCTATGCAAGAGACCTGTCGTTACTACAAAAGAAGTAAAAAAAGAAACCATAGAACAATGCATATTACTGGGACATTGCACACTACTCGGCAGCCTAATAAGCTCATCGATATTTTATTGCTTATTAATTGTTTATATACGCTCCCCTTTATGGATGAAACGTCTAGTAAAAACACCCCTAATAAAAAACTATTTTATTGCAAGCCTTTTCCTACCCATATGGTTAAGAACTATCACGGGGGCAATGAGTGGAAAATACCACATGGTCGGGGACCTTATTACTCAAATATTATATAGTATGGGATATAGCCTAGGGGTTTTTATACTTCCCATCACTTTACTACTATTTATCTTTAACCCGTTCTTTAAGGAAAAAGCAGTCTCTAAAAAAAGATAGTCGTCTACTCAGTGAATCTCCCGCATATTCTCTTAATCCGAGTATATGACCTGGCTGCTCGCTCCAGCATTTATCCTATGTTGAAGTTGCACAATAACGTAGATTATTGATCTTAATCTCAATGTAATATTGACAGAGGCCTGGCTCATGAAGCCTTTCCGTGCGAATCAAGCTAAAATGTAAACGCTGTGCTCTTGTGCATTCGTGACCTTGTACAAAGAGGAAGTTTTTCATCGATAACAAAGGGCTTTATTTCTCTTTCTGACGTGCCATTGCTACATAACTCAAATGCTTATTCCAAATAGCGTTAGCTAAACAATGACAAAAACCAATCGATTAATTGACTGGTGTAACAGTGTATGTGGTTGACGCATTGCTTGAGTCTGTGGATTGCGTATCGGCATGATTCTTCCGATAGTGATGCACCGCTACGTATTCTGCTGCTGCAGCTTTTGCCTCAGCCTGATGAGAGCATTTAGTCATGCATTGGGCTTCAGACGATTGCATCAGTGGATACGTACTAGCATGATCGTGAGACGATGAACGCCAATTGCCTTTATTTTCAGAATAGTAAGCATGACGTGAATTGATCGCATTATTCTGGCACTTTACCATACACTTCTGATAAGCACCCCTCTGATCATCAGGAATAACATTCGTCATGCGATGAACGGTTTCCGAAAATGCACTTGAGCTCAGTGCAAAGAGAATAACGGTCATTATAGTTCGGTAACTGTGCTTATCACGCATTGATAAAATCCTCACGGTAAAAAAGTATCATGATGATCACTGATAACCCCTCAATATCAAGAAGATTCTATCTGACAATATCCAGCGCATTATCACGCATAAATATTAAGAAAACATTAAGCAACCATCATAGGTGGCCCATTGGTTTGACCATCGACACTGGGGTTAGACAAAGAAGATACTGCTTGAGCGCACTTCACGAGATCACAACTTCGATTGTAGAACTTCTCTACACGAGAAATACTTCGAAACTCTGTATAAAACGGATCAGTCTCCTTAGCATGTAATGCAGAGGCATAAGGTCCAAATGATACCTTAGCTGGCCTAGCTGTCTTTTTTAATTGTATCAATTGTTTTTCACAACTCTCAACTTGAGCAGTATCCATTAAATCACAATCCCGCATATGTTCTAGCAGCTTGTTAACGAATGTTCGCTTTACTTGGGTGACTGCCTCACCTTGACATGAATAAGCGTTTATATTAGCGATTAATTCACCATTAAGTGTGATTAATTCACCCTCAAGTTCACTAATTATTTTAGGTAAAGGGGTCAATAGTTCTTTATTATTTTGCAGGTCCGATAACAAACAAACATGGTCATACATTGCTTGCACTTTTTTACCCGTCAAAGGCTCCAAAGGAAGACGCAATGCTATGCTTGCCGCTGAATCTTGTGGTGCATACCTAATAATATCCGTCAGTTCACTCGTTTCTTTCGAAACTTCATCTTTCAATTCCTCAAGTTTAATATCAACCTCTTGCTTTAATGAATTCGAAGAATCAGCTTCTTTCAAACATGTGTCTAGGCTATTAATCAGAAATGTAAGAAATTGCTGTTTAAATTTATGCTGCTCAGAATATTGGTAATTTTTGCTTATGGATTCAATTTTCTTTTTCAAATCTGATACTAGGGTATTAAAAGAAATGCTTCCGTTTCTAATTAACTCCATTATTTTTTTATGACCTAGATAGATCTCTTTTAATCTGTAAGATAGCTTGAAAGAAGGACAGCTGATATTTTGATTAACATCACGATCAGATACTTTTAGTATCTTTCGAACCTCATTTACTATGCTATCCAAGCAAGCTTTAGCATAGCGATACTTTTCTAGCTCCTCAGGTATAGTAATCTTAGAGTGTTTTTCGCGACAATAATCAATCACACTTTCCATCCACTCTAACAACATGATTCCATCATGAGGTTTCGGTGATGCACTAAACAGTCTAGATGACCAATATCGAGCACTGGGAGAATCAGAAGTCGCTGAGTGATCGATAGTGTTGGAGATGCTTGAGAATGAAGCAGATTGCTCCACTCTTGGGCTAGAAATCGTTGAACCTTCAGTTGGACTATCTGAAGAACCGTTCGAAGCAGCAGATGAATCGGACCTTGGACTAGAAGAACTGTTTGTTGTTGATTCTTCGCTGGTATGAGATCTACTTGAGAATGAAGCAAGTGGACCGGGCCTAGGGCTTGAACCCCGTGAACTATGCAGACTTTCAACAGAACAGGGGCGTGACATCTCAACGCCATTATGACCCGCCTCATTTCCTGTATATTCTTTTGCTGCACTACTTTTTTTACCCATGAAACACTCCATTCATTTAGACCGAGCATTCTAACGATGATTTATTAAGGTATTCTTAAAAAATTATAGAAATAGACTAAAAAACCTTTTAAGATCAATTAATAAACAACCCATCCGCCAAAATAGACAGCAACACTAGACAGATCCGTCTATATAAAGTTAATATGCTTTTTTATTGGAATATGGTCA
>DMFG01000140.1 GCA_003450655.1 Coxiellaceae bacterium
ACCAAGCTGTGTATAACCTATCTCTGCATCTTTATACTGACGCTCTTGAAGCAGTAAAGCCAAGGGTTTATCGCTGTTCCAGCCTGCTTGGTATCGCAGTTCAACCTGTGGATATTCTGTGTTTAATAGTTCTTTGATCAGTCTGATAAAGATTGGATTTAACTCTTCAATGTAACTTTCTCGCATTTCATGGATACTCTCACAGAGTGGGATCCATTGATGATCCCAGCAATCCAGGTCATTAAGTTGTCGTAACTTTAATGCCGCATTGCGTTGCTTGAGTAAGTTGGTGCATGCTCTCCATGTTGATAAGAAGGAATGTTTCATGTGAAACAATCCCCAATTCAAGTATTGCCGACGTTTTTCTGGCCCACCGGTAAAATATTGATGGCATTGAGTATCAATGAACTGCATCGGGAGGTGGTAAGCAATATCCTGAGCTTTTGTGGGTTCGCCATTCAATTTTAATGTTTGCTCATGAGATGAAGTTCGCTGAAGGCCAATGTTATGAGTGTCTTTGTCTGAGGATATGGTGCTATTCAGTATAAAGTGATCATGATCATGGTGAATGAGTCTCTGAGTCTTGGATGTGCGAAAGGATTTAAGGTGAGATAGATAGTATAGAGCCTCTAGTAAGCTGGATTTTCCTGAGCCATTATCTCCAGAAATGATATTGACAGGTGCTGTTTTAAGTTGAGCTGAGACGATATTTCTGAACTGATGTATAGTTATCGCCGTAATGCAGGGTTTGGGCATGGATATCCTCCTCGGATAGCCTAGTTCCGGTGATAGATTCTACCTAATCTGGTTAGATCCGCATAGGCATGATAACAAAGACGCTATCATGCTCACTTCCAACTTCTGTGATCAGCATGCTTTGATCCTGATTGGCGAGTTTGAGTTCAATATTGTCTGTTTCAAGAATATTGAGGTTTTCAATGAGGTAGCTGACATTGAACCCGATTGACATAGGGTCATCTGTATAGTTAACGGGGAGTTCTTGTTCAGCAGCTTCGTTTTCTGGGTTATTGGAAGATACTTTGATGCAATTTTCCTTAATTTCGAGCGTAACACCTCTAAAAGCATCATTACACATGATGGCAGCACGGGATAACATGTTCTTTAGCTCTGTTCGATTGAGTGATAAGGATTTGTCGTTACCGTAAGGGATGACTCGTTCATACTCAGGGAAACGGCCCTCAATCAGTTTGGATTTAAAATGGAAGCTGTTAGATGCAACTGAGATAAAGTTATGGCAGATCGTCATTGTGGCTGGGGTGTCAGAGCTATCGAGCAGTTTGATTAGCTCGGTGACCGCCTTTCTGGGGATGATGCATTGTAGCTTGTGATCAGTATTGATTGGAAGGGATATTATGTTGGTCGCTAATCGGTGCCCATCTGTGGCGACCGCTCGTATATCATTAGCGCTAAATTCTAATAGCATTCCGTTAAGGTAATAACGGACATCTTGGTGCGCCATAGCGAAAACGGTTCGTTGCAGTAACGTCTTGAGCTGATTTTGAGGCAAGGTTACTGATATATTGTTATCCGTCTGGTCTACCGATGGAAAGTCTTCAGCGGGTAAGGTGGCTAATGTGAAGCGACACTTATCACCGTAACGCAGTAGAACATTAGACTTTTGTGGTTTGAAAGATATATCAGCACTTTGAGGAAGTGATTTGCAGATATCAAACGTTTTTTTACCGGGAACGGTAAAGGAAATGTCTTCCTCAAGTGGTGTGTTCAGTTTAGAGTAGCCAGTAATTTCAATGCCTAAGTCAGTTGCTGTGACTGAGGCGGTGTCACCTTGAGTTCGTACTAATATATTTGAAAGAATGGGGATTGTTTTATTATTTTCAACGACACCCATCACTTGTTGCAGTGCGGTCTGTAAAGCGTCTTGTTTGATAGCAATGCTCATGATTTTCTCCTCATTAACCGGATAAGATCCTTAGAAAGTTTTGATGGTCTTCTTGGATATCCAGATTACTTTCAATCAGTTCTTGTATTTTACGACAGGCATGTAAGACAGTTGTATGGTCACGACCGCCAAATGCATCACCTATCTCAGGCAAGCTGTGGCTGGTTAGGTTTTTTGATAAAGCCATGGCCATCTGACGAGGTCGAGCTATGGAGCGACTCCGTTTTTTAGAGAGTAAATCGCTGACTTTGACTTTATAGTAATCAGCAACCGTCTTTTGGATGTTATCAATAGTGACTAGCTTAGCTTGTAGAGAAAGAAGGTCTTTTAGAGCTTCTCTGGCAAGCTGTATGGTGATTGGGCTGCCTGTAAACTGTGCGTTTGCTACTACACGTTTAAGTGCGCCTTCTAGTTCGCGAACATTGGATTGAATATGTTTGGCAATAAAGAATGCTACATCGTTAGGTAGGTCTGCTTTGAATTGCTCCGCTTTGGTCATAAGGATAGCGACACGTGTTTCTAGTTCTGGGGGCTCAATAGCAATGGTTAAGCCCCAACCAAAACGAGATTGTAGTCGCTCTTCAAGACCATGAATTTCTTTTGGGTAGCGATCACAGGTTAGGACGATTTGTTGGTGATTATCTAATAACGCATTGAATGTATGAAAGAATTCCTCTTGAGAGCGTTCTTTCCCGGCAAAAAACTGAATATCATCAATGAGTAGACAGTTAACTGTTCTATAGTATTTTTTAAACTCATTCATAGCGTTGCGCTGCAGTGCTTTGATCATATCAGCAACGAACTTCTCAGAGTGGAGGTAGAGGATTTTGGCGCTTGGATTTTGCGATAAAATATAATGGCCCATCGCATGGGCAAGGTGAGTTTTACCAAGTCCCACTCCGCCATAGATAAATAGAGGGTTATAAGCCTGGCCTGGGTTTTCAGCGACTTGTTGAGCAGCTGCACGCGCTAGTTGGTTCGATTTACCCTCAACAAAATTATCAAATAAAAAGGTTGGATTAAGGTGACTGGTGTGTGCCGTTGAGGATGGTTGAGGTGATGATGATTGAACCCTTGTGTGCGATTGGGGTTTATGAACTGGGTGGGCTGCTGGTCTTGAGGCTTGAGTAGATCCAATTTGTAATTTAATGGAAGGTGTTTGGATTTCACGTTCTTGGCAGATGGTATTGAGGGCATCATGGATGGCAGATAAGAAGTTTTCTTCAACCCAGCTGACAACAAATTGGTTAGGGGCGAAAAGCATCAAGGACTGATCATTGATATCTGCTTGTAATGGTTTTATCCATTTGTTAAATGTATTGGGGTCATCTACTTTTTCTTGCAAGGTTTCTAAACAAGCATTCCAAAGTGATGCAACATCCGATGCTGCTACTGACATATCCATCCCTGAAAAATTATCAAAGTCATTCTATACCTATGTTCTGTTGTTATCTATAAAAAAATGTTGCTGTTATAGAGCAGGGATATTCGCAACGATAACCTGTCATCTATTAGGTATTCGACTTGTCACTTTATGATCATATGATTGAGTCATTAATGATGAGTGCGAAGGATCGAGATTGTACTTAAGAATGATCGACTGGTCTAGCGCTAAATAATAAAAGTGTTAGTTGAGTAATGCTTCTAAAATGGCCATACGCATTGGGATGCTGTTTTTTGCTTGTTGTAATATGACTGATTGATCTCCATCTGCAACGGAAGACTCAATTTCAAAGCCGCGATTGATTGGTCCGGGGTGCATAACAATGGCATGAGGTTTTGCCCAAGTCAGTTTTTCTGTAGTGAGACCATAATGTTTGAAGTATGTTGCTTGATCAATAGGTGTACTGGATGAGTCGATACGTTCTTGTTGAACGCGAAGGCAAATAATCACATCAACATCCTGTAATCCCTGCTTTATGTCCATAGGCGTGATGCCTTCTGGTGGTTCTAAATGGTCGATTTGTAGGGGAGGTGGTGTGATGAAACGAATGTCTTTTGTTCCCATTAGCTGTAACCCAGCGGTTAAAGAACGAGCAACTCGCGATCGATGTGTGTCACCTAGTATTGCAACAGAGAGTGGTTCGAACTGTGTAAATTGAGATTGGATGGTCATGAGGTCAATTAAGCATTGGGATGGATGTTGGTGAGTGCCATCACCAGCATTTAAGACTTTTGCGTCTGTTAAGAGCTCTGAGGCAATGAACTCTGGCGTGTGATTAATGGAGTGACGAATGATGAAGAGAGAGGAGCCCATCATCTCTAAGTTGTGGATGGTGTCTAATAATGACTCACCTTTAAGGGTGGATAGGCTGGGAATGTTGGGAGTGATGGATGGAACATGAAGGCGTTGCGCAGCAATTTCAAACGAATATTGTGTTCGCGTGCTCGGCTCGAAAAACAAGTTTGTGATAATGGGTGAGTTGGGGTGACTGGCTATATGGGGCGTCTTGATAGCCGATAGTTCATTCGCTCTATCGATGAGTAATTGAATGCTATTTTGGGTCAGGCTGTTGATGGTTAGTAAGTGGTTAAGTGATAGCAGTGTTTTTTTTTTAAGCATGAGTTCTCTCAGTGTCGGGCGTAGCGTATGAGTTGAGTTATTGTGAGGAGCGAAACGTATGGAGTCAAGTTGGTGAATTAGTTTTTATCATCATTCAACCACGCCTCAAGAATAATGGCTGCTGCGTGGCTGTCTATAGAGGCTTTTTTGTTAGTTTTGAAGGCGTCGCTGCTTTTAGCTATTTTTGTAGAATAGCGTTCATCGACTAGGCTTATTGGCAGTTTAAATTTAGCGTGTAAGCGACGAGAAAATTTTTTAGCTGCTTTTGTTATTTCTTGATCGGTGCCATCAACGTGATAAGGAAGACCTACAACAAGGTGGGTGACTTGCCACTGATCAATGAGCTGTTGAATGGTTTCCCAGTTTGGAATGCCATCAGTAGCATTTAAGACCGTTAGAGGGCGAGCATTACGAATCTGGGTGTTGCCAATCGCAACACCAATACGTCGCATGCCAAAATCAAATCCAAGAACTGTTTGGTAAAGTGATGGGTTAGGCATGACCACAAACCTTAGTGAGTTGGTGTGAATGAATGCCTAATAATTCAATGGCTTTAGTATGGCGTTGGTTAATCGGTGTATTAAATACAATCGTTTGATTGTAAGGAGCTATGAGCCAGTCATTAGCTAAGATTTCTTGCTCAAGTTGACCCGCACTCCATGAGGCATAGCCCAGTGATATGAGCATATTCTCTTGTTGTTTAATATGTGACAGCTTTTGAAATGCTTGTTTGTGCACGTTAACATGAATAGGGCCACGACGATGGTGTGATGCAGTCAATGAAGGGGAAAGTAGGTAGGCCTGTTGCTGTTTAAGTGGGCCTCCAAGCTGTAGCGGGGGCAGTAAATTTGTATTATCAGGCAGTGGGATTTTAAGGTGAGTTAATAGCGCTGACGAGGATGTTGGGAGTAATTTGTTGAGAATAAAACCTTGTGAGCCAGTGGTTGAGTGAGAGAATATATAGACAACACTGTTGGCAAATAAGGGATCCCGTAGGGATGGGGTGGCAACAAGTAGCTGATGGCGGAGTTGGTGGATGTTCATAGTATTTGAGATGTTTATAAGTCAGTGTATTAGTTCAGATGGTATCTAATTTTCCTAGGTAGCGATAGTGTGATTAAAGTATATCAAGGGGTGGTAGGCAGATCGTTGTTTATCTGCGATAATCTTTCGGCTTAATTATTTTGACTAAGGAGAGATCATGACGGTTGACACTATTAACTCGACAGCGATACATCATGTCGATGTTTCAGCGCAAGCTTTATTGGCGAGCGCGTTAGCGCGTAATGAGGGTGTACAGGCACAGACAGGAGCTTTAGTAGTAGAAACAGGTTCTCGTACAGGACGCTCTCCAAAAGATCGTTTTATTGTTCATGATGGTTTAACCGCTCAAACAGTTGATTGGGGGGCTGTGAATCAGCCAATAGATTCTAATGTTTTTAAAGCATTGTGGGATAAGGTCGAGAAGTATTTACAGGCTCGCGAAGAGCTATTTATTTCACATTTACAGGTGGGTGCTGATGCTGATCAAGGCCTTCCAGTCAAAGTTGTCACAGAGCTGGCTTGGCATAACTTATTTGCTCAGCACTTATTCATTAATCCAAGCGCCGAGCAGGTGTCCAATAATCCTGGTTGGGAAATTCATAGTGCGCCTGGTTTTTTTGCTGACCCTGAGGTTGACGGAACGGCAAGTGACGGTGCTGTTATTTTAAACTTTTCCACCAGGCAGATTTTAATTTGTGGTATTCGTTATGCGGGCGAGATGAAAAAAGCCATGTTTACTGCCATGAATTTCTTAATGCCAGAAGCAGATATTCTGCCAATGCATTGCGCAGCTAATGTGTCAGAAGATGATGTTGTGACATTGTTTTTTGGACTGTCTGGAACAGGTAAAACAACATTATCCGCAGAGGCGGGTTGTTTGCTGATCGGTGATGATGAGCATGGTTGGACGACAGATAGTGTATTTAACTTTGAAGGTGGTTGTTATGCTAAATGTATTGCTTTGTCAGAAGATCACGAACCAGAAATATGGACGGCAGTTAATCAAACTGGCGCTGTCTTGGAAAATGTGTATTTAGATGCTAACGGAAAGCCGGATTTTGATGATGATCGGTTTACACAAAACACTAGGGGTGCTTATGCGCGATCATTTTTACCTCGATCTGTCGACAAGAACAGAAGTCGTTCACCTAGCGTAGTGTTATTTTTAGCTTGCGACTGTTATGGTGTTTTGCCACCGATTGCATCCCTAACTAAAGAGCAAGCTGCCTATTACTTTTTGAGTGGCTATACTGCATTGATGGGGAGTACCGAGGTGGGTAGTACAGCCGCGATTAAACCGACATTTAGCACGTGTTTTGGCGCCCCATTTTTTCCAAGACCCGCTCAAGTCTATGCTGATTTATTAATGCGTCGAGTGGACGCTACTGATGCACAGGTCTATTTGGTTAATACTGGGTGGACTGGAGGCGCTTTTGGTCAAGGAGGCAACCGATTTTCTATTGCAACAACACGACAAATGGTGCGTGCGGCCAGATCGGGTGAGGTGTTGCAAGTCAATCAGCAAATTATGCCAGGGTTTGGTTTCAAGGTACCTTTGCATCTATCAGGCGTAGATACATCACTCTTAAATCCTATAGAGTCATGGAATGATTCGGCAGCTTATAAGACACAGGCAAATGAATTAATACAAAAATTTCAGGATAACTTCCAACGCTTTTCCGTTTCTGAAGCAGTTGCGAATGCGGGACCTGAGGTGTTTTGAAAAAAATAGATTCGTTTATTCAGGGTAATATCGCCACCGTAAAAGCTCGTATTGCACAGGCTTTACAGCAGTCTGGACGCGAGCAAGATTCTGTATCAATAGTAGCCGTCACAAAACGTCACTCCGTGCATGTTATTCAGGCTGTTGTTGAAGCAGGTATTGTTGATGTTGGTGAAAGTTACGTGCAAGAAGCGCTACAAAAACAAGCTAAATATAACGATCCTCGCATAAGGTGGCACTTCATAGGTCAGGTCCAGTCGAATAAATGCCAGTTAATCGCAGAGCATTTTTCTTGGGTGCATTCTGTATCTAGTGTTAAAGTTGCTATGGCATTAAGTCGAGCAAGATCTGCACGACAAGACCCCTTAAATATTTGTGTTCAGA
>DMFG01000097.1 GCA_003450655.1 Coxiellaceae bacterium
AATTCGTTATGAGTTGGTGTCCTTCTTGTGAGGCTCTCACCACTTTCTCGCAATAAGGTAGAAACGCTTCTCCCGCGGCGGTTATCGACATCGCTCGCGTGCTTCTAGATAATAAGCTCACGTTTAAATTATTCTCTAATTTAAAGCCTGTGTTGTTATTTCATATAGAAATCCTATTTCTTGAGCATCCCTTATCAATTTGATTTTACATGTTTATAATACAGTCACGTATTCAATGACTGCTAAGCGAAAAGAGAGAGTATGATGGACCATCAAGCAAAGAAACCTAAAAATCGTTGGCTAGCACTCGCTGGAATTAGCTTGACCAGCTTCCTAGCCTGTCTTGATTTTACGATCGTTAATACGGCGTTACCTGCCATACAATCCAGTCTGCATGCCACGATGGATCAATTACAATGGGTGATTAATCTATTTTTATTAGCACAATGTGCCTTCATGGTTACTGCGGGTCGACTTGCCGACTTGTACGGTCGCCGACTTGTCTTGTTTATCGGAATGGCCGGTTTTGGGCTCACTTCATTAGGCGCTGGTTTAGCGTCAAGCATGTCGATTTTACTGCTGTTTCGATTCGGCCAAGGCTTGTGTACAGCGATACTCTTTACTGCTTCTGCAGCCATTATTTCTGATGCCTTTCCCGAATCAGAGCGTGGAAGAGCCCTGGGTTTATTATTCGGTGTCAACGGCGTTGGGTTGGCTATTGGCCCGGTGATTGGTGGGTTAATTACTGGTGCTTTAAGTTGGCACTGGGTGTTCTTAGTCAATATACCTCTGATCATACTGAGTTTTATGATTTGTATTCCTACGATTAATGAATCACGACAATCTGACACAACGGCTCGAATTGATTGGTCCGGATTGATCTGTTTGACGGTTGGTTTATCCACTTTAATTCTCGCATTAATCCAAGGTCAACAATGGGGGTGGTCTTCTATGCCTACACTGGTATTGGCTATTATTAGTTTAATCACCTTAGTCACATTGTATATTGTTGAGAAGCGAACAGAGAGCCCGATTATTGATTTTCAATTATTTAAAAATACGACGTTTATTGGCAGTATTGTCGCTACATTTTCTTTGTCTTGTTTCTATTGTCTAGCGTTCTTCTTAATGCCACTGTATTTGCATTATATTCATGGTTTTTCGGGTTATAGCTTAGGGCTCATGTTGTTACCCACTACGGCTATCATGGCGGTCATGTCTCCGATTGTAGGTCGCGCTACCGATTACTTTGGCCCTAAACCTCTATTAATGATAGGTACGTTGTTTTTTATCTTATCTGCACTCTTGCAATTAGGTTTTGGAGAGCACACCAGTATTACCTATCTAATTGTTGCCTTTGTTGCGATGGGCGTCGGTTGGGCTGCAATACTAGGCCCATCCACCGTTGCCACGCTTTCTGCTGTTCCAGAGTCCAGTAGTGGGCAGGCTCTGGGTACCTCATGGACATTCCATAATATGGGTGGGGTTATGAGTCTTTCGTTAGGTACCATCATCTATCACAGTATTGCGGTGTCTGCTTTTTTAAAACAAACGATCATTGCGCCGATCAGTATAACCACCAGCTGGATGCAAGATGTCGTATCGAACCCAGAAACGGCAACACGTGTCATTACTCAACATAGTCATGCTTCCATGGATCAAGCGCAATCATTATTTAACTACTGTTTTCTGCATGGGTTTCAAGGTGCCATGTTATTTTTAGTGGTTATTATGGTGTGTGCGTTTATTGGTATCACAGCATTAATTCGTTCAAAGCGGTCATAAATCATCATCAAAAAACGATTGGCTGCTTCGTGGCCAGTCATTTTTTTTACGTTGACGTGATGTCCTCATTGCCACACCTCCCATCAGCCCCGCCGAAATTAATGATGCTAAGTATGCGTCCAAGTTATTCTCTAAGGACACTTATATTTCAACTGCTAATGCTTCTGGAGCATCCTTAAAAAGTTATGCTATTGACAAAGCACTATTCAAGGTCTACTTTGGTAAAAAACTGTTATTAACTCGGAGAATGTGAGCAATCAATGAAGAATGATTTAACTAACTTATTCTTAAAATTAATAACTCAGCTGATCATTGTTTTATTTTCTACTTCTTCCTTCTCTGCTCCTGAATACCACTTTGAATGTGAGAAATTCTTTCCATCATCATTATATGCTCCAGTTGTTAAGAACTGTAACTCAACTCATGTAATTGGAAATAATCTTAATCCTAGTGCAATGAGTAAAACTGATATCAATAATCAACTTTTTCAAGATACTCAACTGAATAATAATTTAGGGGGTATTAAAGTAGTATTTAATTCGACAACAAGTAAAGTTATTTATCGTTCAGCCTACTTAGCCATGTCTCCTATGTGCATACAATCATTAGCTCAAAATAATGTAAAAACTATCATTAATTTATATTCTGGTGATCTTGGTTACGCAGAATCCCTTCTGCCACTAGAAAAAGATATTGCCTTGTCTAATGGGGTAGAAGACTACATTAACATAGAAGGTTATATGGTGAATGCATTAAAGTTATCCAATGAGGCGCTAAATCAGAAAATTTCTAGCATTCTTCGTGCTATTGAGACAGCGAAAGGTAATGTTCTAATTCATTGCTATACTGGTGAACATGACACAGGTGTTATTTTTGGTATATTAAATAAATGTTATAATCACCTGCCTTTGGACTCAATAAACAATAATTTAATGTGTCACATGGAAACTAAATCAGCTTATGGTAAAAAGACAACAGCTCGTGCAATCCAAATCATTAAAGCGTACCCGTGTTCATCGTCATCTGGCACGTCCTGAATTTCACTTCATCTTTCTAAATAATGATGATATAAAAATCATACTTAGGCCTCTGGTAGTATTTTAGCGTATTTAGATTTCTCTATTTATGTCCTTAAAATAGCGCTCGGTAATCAATATAAGCTTTTCGACTGACCCCCATAGTATATTGAATTGATGTAGTGCAAATTTTACATTCGAGGGTTGGTTATCCATTAAGGTAACTTCACGGTTACTATTTTCCTTGCAGCTTTGGCAAAAGTCTGACATTGCGCCACGTAATAAAATATCTCGATTTCTTCAGTTATATAAGAATAACGCTTTTTATAAGTTCCCATACACTCTTGTTTTTTTTCGACCAGCCAAAATATCATGCAGGTATCTGAGTGAGCGTTTTTTGATCAATTGTTGGGTGTGGTTATCTGACTTTTATCGTTGTGGTTTTGTGCTAAGGGATTCATGTTATTTTGTCTCTTGTCATGGTAGAGTACCCGCGGGGAGGCAATGACTGGGGTATATCAATGGAAGAATTAGCATCATCACAAGAATCAGTACAAGAGGACCATCCGATCTCATACGGCGCCTGTTTGGCAGCTGCGCGTGAGTCTTTGGGCCTATCACAAGAGTCAGTGGCAAAACAGCTGTATTTGAATCGACATTTAATTGACGAAATCGAACAGGAGGCCTTTCATCCTACTGTGGCAGGTGTCTATCGACGTGGTTATGTTCGCTCTTACGCTCGTCTGTTAGGCCTGAATGATGACGATCTCTTAATCGCTTATGATGCAGCTCAACCCACAAAAAAACCAGCTTCTTTTTTTGAGTCAACCTTTATGAGTCACTCGGATAATCCGTCGCTGGTCACCTGGCTTAAGCGTCCTTCTATTTTATTTCTATTTATCATCGCTACATTGCTGAGTGTGTTATTACTGGGTTGGGTGGTTGATCGCTGGTGGCAGCCAACAGTACCAACAACTCATCAACAGGTACTTCCAATCACTCAGGGACATGCGGCATTAACACTGCCTCAGCAAGTCGCACCACAAGCCTCTGAAAAGACTTCTGCTGAGTCACCTATGGTCGAGCATCAGTCTTTAGTACTCCCTAAAAAACCGATCGAACAGCCTGTTCATCAGCAGCAAACCTCAGCTCCAAAGGTTGTTGCATCTTCATCGCCGGCAAAGCCATCAGTGCGGAGTTTGCAGCCTAATTACACGGTGACGCCGGTTAAGCATTAAGGATTTTTTATTATGACAGCACCTACTCAAGGAATTCGTGGTATGAATGATGTTTGTCCTGTTGATATGCCTTATTGGCATCAATTAGAAGCGCTGGCTCGTGACACGTTATCACGCTATTGCTACTCAGAAATTCGTCTACCGGTGGTCGAAAAAACCGATTTATTTTGTCGTACGATTGGTGAGGTCACTGATATTGTCGAAAAGGAAATGTATACCTTCCAAGATCGTAATGGCGATTCACTGAGCTTACGACCAGAGGGAACAGCCGGTTGTGTACGGGCAGGCATTCAGCAAGGCTTGCTGTATAATCAAGTGCAGCGCTTATGGTACACAGGGCCAATGTTTCGACACGAACGTCCTCAAAAAGGCCGCTATCGACAGTTTTTTCAAATGGGTGTAGAAGCCTTTGGATTACCTGGTCCTGAAATTGAAGCTGAGCAGCTGCTGTTATTTTGGCGCTTATTAAAAGCCTTAGGGTTGTCTGATCAGGTCACCTTAGAGATTAATACACTCGGTAGTCCTGAGTGTCGACAACAATATCGCGAACAGCTCGTCGCTTACTTTGAATCGCATCGTGAGGCATTAGATGAGGAATCATTGCGCCGTTTAGATCAAAACCCATTGCGTTTGTTAGATAGTAAACATCCAGACATGCAATCTTTGTTAGCACAAGCTCCCGTGATGGGTGATTGTTTGAGTGACGCCTCACAGGCGCATTTTCAGCGCTTGTTAACCTTATTGGATCATGCGGGCGTTCCTTATCAGTGTAATCCACGATTAGTGAGAGGTTTAGATTATTATTGTCATACTGTCTATGAGTGGACAACCTCACAGCTAGGTGCGCAAGGAACCGTTTGTGCGGGTGGTCGCTACGATGGGTTGGTGAAGCGTTTAGGTGGAAAACCGACTCCCGCTGTAGGCTTTGCTATGGGTTTAGAACGCTTGGTTTTACTGTTACAGCAGCAAGCAACATTACAAGAAGTACCCGATGTTTATATCATCTTGGTGGGTGAGCCTGCGATGACTCAAGGGGTGGTGTTAGCTGAGCAGCTTCGTGAGGCTATTCCATCACTGCGTGTTATGATGCAAGCCAGTGCGGCGAGTATGAAAAGTCAATTTAAACAGGCAGACAATAGCGGGGCGCAATGGGCTTGTATAATAGGTGAAACAGAATGCGAGTCTAATACCATCACACTAAAACATTTGCGTGATCGAGAGTGTCAGCAACAATCATTGTCGCTCTCATCATTAATGGAATTTTTTAAAGGAGTGTAATCATGATTGATGATCTATCAGATAAGGAACAAATTGAGTTATTTAAAAAATGGTGGAAGCAATACGGTTGGAGTTTATTGATCGCTATCTTAGTGGGGTTGTCGTTAGGGTATGGTTGGCGCTATTGGCATCAGTCACAAAATAACCTTAATGTGCAGGCTTCAGAGTTGTACATGCAGTTAGCCAGCTTAGAAAAACCTACCAACAAACAGGGGCAATCACTTATGGCCAAGCTGGATAAAAAATATCAAGCAACGCCGTATCCCAGTTTTGCGCACCTGTTATTAGCTAAGTCCGCGGTGGATAATAATCAGCTGAGTGATGCATTGACGCAGTTAACTTGGGTTCAAGATTATGGGCGTGTCGATGCGTTTCAAACACTGGCTGCTTTGAGAAAAGCGCGAGTTTTATTAGCCATGAAAGACTATGAAAAAGCTCATGCATTGTTATCAACGATAAAAGGGAAGGTTTATAAAGGCCAGGTTGCAATGATCCAAGGCGATATCTATCAGGCCGAGGGTAATATTGATCAGGCTCGAAAAGCTTATCAATCAGCTCAGCAAGCATTGAATGATTTAGGGGCAACAGACCCACTGTTAGCGATGAAGCTAGCTCAGCTGGGGCAAGCTCATACACATTCGGATGATGCATAATGTCTGCGGTGACCATTGGTATTATTGGTGGAACGGGCTGGATAGGCCGAGGAATTGCTCAGCATTTGTTAGATCAATCGGTTGTCATGCCAGATCAGTTATGGATTGCTAATCGTTCTGGCGAACATCTTCCAGAGCAATGGCATGATTCAGCGATTCATTACACCAGTGATCATCAAGCATTAGCGGATGCTTGCGATGTGGTGATGCTTTCTGTGCGTCCTCAACAATTACCTGAGGTCAGTTTCTCGCTGCACTCACAGTTACTAGTATCAGTGATGGCTGGTGTCACTATAGAGCGATTAGTTGATTTAACCAATGCGACATCAGTAGCCAGAGCAATGCCTAATGCGGCTATTGAGATTGGTGAGTCATTTACACCCTGGTACTCGCGGTATTTATCATTAACACATCAGGATTGGTTGCGACGTATTTTAACGGCGTTTGGTCAAGCTTATGTGTGTGAAAATGAATCGCAGTTAGATTACTTTACTGCATTGACAGGTTCGGGGCAGGGTGTGCTTACAGCGATAGCTGGCAGTATGATGGAATCTGCTGTGGTACAAGGACTTTCTCCTGAACTAGCAGAGCAGGCAGTTCGGCAATTATTTTCTGGCATAGGTCAGTTGATGGCGGTGGATGAATTGTCGCCTCAAGCACGGGCAGATGTGTGTTTAGATTATGCGGGTACAACTGCAGCAGCGATTCAAGGCATGCGTGATAATGGTTTAGATAAGGCTATACGTGCAGGGTTAGATGCGGCTTATCATAAGGCGATCAGTGATATGACAGTCGGTGATAATCATCAAGATCACTAAGGCACTATGAACCTCAATAACATGATCGGCGTATGAGCATTTATTAATGAATGTTCAAAAAGTATCGAATCAAGATAGGGTAACGACTGTATTAGTCGTCATTGCGTTAATAAGCGGTTATCTGGTTGGTTAAAACGTTGCGATGATTGATCATGCGTGACCGAAAGTAATGTTGTCAAAAAGTAAGGATTAGGCCGTTATTTGTTATCCTTGATTAAATCATCCTCACATCATCACCTGAGGTGTCATTAGAACTTTATTCAAATCGCCACTTTTTCTTACCAGCTTATAGGTATGGCAATGCACTATATTGGTTTTTTGTGCGGTAGGTCATTTCCTTTTTTTCAGATAATACGGCGATGTATTCAAAAAAAGAATACATGTATTCAAAAAAACTATGTAGTAGTTAATATTTTTTTAATATTAAGTCTGTAGTATCACGAATAATTCTAGTATTAAGAATCTATAAAACATTATGACATATCATTTGGACGTGGAAAAAATAACGCCTGAGGAGAGACTGCTGTCGGCTTTAGATGACGCCATAGCAAAGCTTCGTCGCGCTATTGATTTAGGAAATATAAA